>NZ_WWKH01000964.1:0-18667 GCF_009865595.1 Streptomyces sp. SID1328
GGCGGTGCACGGCCTGCTTGGTGACGCCGAGCGCGGAGCCCACCGCGTCCCACGAGAAGCCGAGCGAACGGTCGAAGTCCACGGCCGCCGTCACCAGGGTCTCGACGCTGTCCCGGAGTTCCTGGGCGAGGCGGACCGTCGGGGCCGGGGCGCGTCCGTAGACGACGAAGCCGGTGGACGGGCCGGAGCGGCGGGGACGGTAGACGTTGCCGAGCTGGGCGGTGAGGGTGCGCAGCGCGTCCACCTGCCGGCGGACCCGCTCGATGTCGCGCACCAGCAAGTGCAGGCTGGCACGGGCCTGGGCGTCGTGCGTTGCGTGGTCGGCCATGAACAAGCCTCTCGAACCGGCGTTGAAAGGAAGTGGGCGGCCGAAGCGGCCCGAAGTGGTCAACTCTCTCTTGACCAACGCGTGGGCGCTCCGCTGGTCACGGGGTGGGGGCGTGCGGGGTGTGTTTGTACGCCGGGGTCTCCGACCCGCGCACCACCCGGCCGCAGTTGGCTGGGAAGCTGGACACCATGTGGGGGGCGATCGCCGTCGGCGGCCTCGGGCGGCCGGACGGCCGGGCGGCGGCGCCCGCGGTGCCCGTGGCCATCGTCCCGGCGTCCGTAGGCCGGCGATCCGGTGCCCCTCGGCAGTCATAGACTTGTCCGTCGGCCGTCTGCCGTCGTTCGAGAGGCTTGTTGTTGACCATGAGGCTTGTCTTCGCCGGTACCCCAGAGGTCGCCGTTCCCGCTCTGGACGCTCTGATCGACTCCGGTCGGCACGAGGTGGCCGCTGTCGTCACGCGGCCCGACGCGCCCGCCGGGCGGGGCCGCAGGCTGGTCGCGTCGCCCGTGGCCGAGCGGGCGGAGGAGGCCGGGATCGAGGTGCTGAAGCCGTCCAGCCCGCGCGACCCGGCGTTCCTGGAGCGGCTGCGGGAGATCGGCCCGGACTGCTGCCCGGTCGTCGCCTACGGCGCCCTGCTGCCCCGCGTCGCCCTGGACATCCCCGCCCACGGCTGGGTCAACCTGCACTTCTCGCTGCTGCCCGCCTGGCGCGGAGCCGCGCCCGTGCAGCACTCGATCATGTCGGGCGACCAGATCACCGGCGCCTCCACCTTCCTCATCGAGGAGGGGCTGGACTCCGGCCCGGTCTATGGCACCCTCACCGAGGAGATCCGCCCCACCGACACCAGCGGCGACCTGCTCACCCGGCTCGCCTTCGCCGGTTCCGGGCTGCTCGCGGCCACCATGGACGGCATCGCGGACGGCACCCTGAAGGCCGTACCGCAGCCCGCCGAGGGCATCACGCTCGCGCCGAAGATCACGGTCGAGGACGCCAAGGTCGACTGGGCGGCGCCCGCCCTGCGCGTCGACCGGGTGGTGCGCGGCTGCACGCCCGCCCCCGGCGCGTGGACCGTGTTCCGGGGCGAGCGGCTCAAGCTCGTGCAGGTCACGCCCGTGCCCGAGCGGACCGACCTCGCCCCTGGCAGGCTCGCCGTCGGCAAGAACAGCGTGCACGTGGGCACCGGTTCGTACGCGGTCGAGCTGCTCTGGGTGCAGGCGCAGGGCAAGAAGCCGATGCGGGCCGCCGACTGGGCGCGCGGCGCGCGGATCGCCGAGGGCGAGTCGCTCGGGGGCTGACACCCCGCGAGTGGGGGGTGACGGTCCGCCGACGTACGCTGGTGACCGCACCCCCTGACCACATCCGGAGCACCTTTCCCGTGAGCGAGCAGTCCCGTCGGCCGCACCGGCCCGCCAAGCCCTACCGGCGCCCCCAGAAGGACCCCGTCCGCGTCCTCGCCTTCGACGCGCTGCGCGCGGTGGACGAACGGGACGCCTACGCCAACCTCGTGCTGCCCCCGCTGCTGCGCAAGGCGCGGGAGAACGGCGACTTTGACGCGCGGGACGCCTCCCTCGCCACCGAGCTCGTCTACGGCACGCTGCGCCGCCAGGGCACGTACGACGCGATCATCGCCGAGTGCGTGGACCGCCCGCTGCGCGAGGTGGACCCGCCGGTGCTCGACGTACTGAGCCTCGGCGCGCACCAGTTGCTCGGCACGCGCATCCCCACCCACGCCGCCGTCTCGGCCTCGGTCGAGCTGGCGCGGGTGGTGCTCGGCGACGGGCGGGCCAAGTTCGTCAACGCCGTGCTGCGCAAGATCGCCCAGCACGACCTGGACGGCTGGCTGGAGCGGGTCGCGCCGCCCTACGACGAGGATCCCGAGGACCACCTCGCCGTCGTCCACTCCCACCCCCGCTGGGTCGTCTCCGCGCTGTGGGACTCCCTCGGCGGCGGCCGCGCCGGCATCGAGGAACTCCTCGCGGCGGACAACGAGCGTCCCGAGGTCACCCTCGTCGCACGGCCCGGCCGGTCCACCCCCGAGGAACTGCTGACCGAGGACGCGGCCGTGGCCGGTAACTGGTCCCCGTACGCGGTACGCCTCACCGAGGGCGGCGAGCCGGGCGCGGTGGAGGCCGTGCGCGAGGGCCGGGCCGGTGTGCAGGACGAGGGCAGCCAGCTGGTCGCCCTCGCCCTCGCCAACGCGCCCCTGGACGGCCCCGACGAGAAGTGGCTCGACGGCTGCGCCGGCCCCGGCGGCAAGGCCGCGCTGCTGGCCGCCCTGGCCGCCCAGCGCGGTGCCACCCTGGTCGCCTCCGAGAAGCAGCCGCACCGTGCGGGCCTGGTGGCCAAGGCACTGGCGGGCAACCCCGGCCCGTACCAGGTGATCACCGCCGACGGCACCCGTCCGCCGTGGCGCCCCGGCACCTTCGACCGTGTCCTGATGGACGTCCCCTGCACCGGCCTCGGCGCCCTGCGCCGCCGACCCGAGGCCCGCTGGCGCCGCCGCCCCGAGGACCTCGAGAACTTCGCCCCGGTCCAGCGAGCCCTCCTCCGTACCGCCCTGGACTCCGTCCGCGTGGGCGGAGTGGTCGGCTACGCCACCTGCTCGCCCCACCTGGCAGAGACCCGGGCAGTGGTGGCCGACCTCCTGAAGCAGCACCCCGACACCGAACTGATCGACGCCCGCCCCCTCCTCCCCGGCGTCCCCGACCTGGGCGAGGGCCCCGACATCCAGCTCTGGCCCCACAAACACGGCACGGACGCGATGTACCTGGCCCTGATCCGCCGCACGGCGTGAGCAGGTTCTCGACGGCCTGCCCCTGATCCCGGGCGCCCTGGAAACCCGGCCCGGGCGAGTCAGCTCAGGGGCGCGGGGAACTGCGCGAACAACCCCCACCGGGCCGGCACCCGAAGAACAACCGCACCTCCGATGGCCCGGCGCCGCACCCCCCGGAGGGGCATGGCAGGCTTGGTCCATGGCCGCGCAGATCAACCCCAGCATCCTGTCCGCAGACTTCGCCCGCCTCGCCGACGAGGCGAAGGCGGTCGAGGGCGCCGACTGGCTCCACGTCGACGTCATGGACAACCACTTCGTCCCGAACCTCACGCTCGGCACCCCCGTCGTGGAGTCCCTGGCCCGGGCCACGGACATCCCGCTGGACTGCCACCTGATGATCGAGGACCCCGACCGCTGGGCCCCGCAGTACGTCGAGGCGGGCGCCTCCTCGGTGACCTTCCACGTCGAGGCGGCGCACGCCCCCGTCCGGCTCGCCCGCGAGATCCGCGCCAAGGGCGCCCGCGCCGCCATGGCCCTCAAGCCCGCGACGCCGATCGAGTCGTACGAGGACATGCTCCCCGAGCTGGACATGCTGCTGATCATGACGGTAGAGCCGGGCTTCGGCGGGCAGGCGTTCCTCGACATCACGCTGCCCAAGATCCGCCGTACCCGCGAGCTGATCGCCAAGCACGGCCTGCAGATGTGGCTCCAGGTCGACGGCGGTGTCTCGGCCGAGACGATCGAGCGCTGCGCCGAGGCGGGGGCGGACGTCTTCGTCGCCGGATCGGCCGTGTACGGGGCCCAGGACCCGGCCGAGGCGGTCCGGGCGCTGCGCGCGCAGGCGGACCGGGCGATCACCGATTCGACCCGGGCGTGCGGCCACTGAGCCACGCCAAGGTGAACGGTTGAGAGAAGGCCGCCCATCAGGGCGGATTCACGGCGCCGGATCTGCGAGGATGAACGGCGAATCCAGAGTGTGAACAGCAGTGAGGAGAGCGCCGTGTCGGGTATGTCGGCGGGCCGGTCAGCCATGCGGATGGGACCCGCTGAGCTGGTGCAGGCGGCGGCCATGGCCCGCCGCTTCTACCTGGAGGGCAAGTCCAAGATCCAGATCGCCGAGGAGTTCGGCGTCAGCCGCTTCAAGGTGGCCCGGGTCCTGGAGACCGCCCTCGAACGGGATCTCGTCCGTATCGAGATCCGCGTCCCGGCCGAGCTGGACGCGGAGCGCTCGGACGCGCTCCGGGCCCGGTACGGCCTCAGGCACGCCGTCGTGGTCGAGTCCCCGGCCGACGCCGAGGAGACCCCCGACCCGGAGAACCTGGGCGAGGTCGCCGCCGACCTGCTCGGTGAACTCGTCGACGAGGGCGATGTCCTCGGCCTCGCCTGGGGCCGCTCCACCATCCACATGGCGGCCGCGCTCGACCGGCTTCCGCCCTGCACGGTGGTGCAGCTGACGGGCGTGTACGACGCCGGGACCGCGGAGCGCGGCTCGGTGGAGGCCGTCCGCCGCGCCGCCCAGGTGTCCGGCGGGGACGCCCACCCCATCTACGCGCCGATGCTGTTGCCGGACGAGGCCACGGCCGCCGCCCTGCGCAACCAGACCGGGATCGCCCGCGCCTTCGAGTACTTCGACAAGGTCACGGTCGCCTGCGTCTCCATCGGTTCCTGGGAGCCGGGCATCTCCACGGTGCACGACATGCTCAGCGACGAGGAGCGCGCGCACTACGCCTCGCTCGGCGTCGCCGCCGAGATGTCCGCGCACCTCTTCGACGCCGACGGGCGCCGGATCGGACGGGACCTGGGGGAGCGGTGCATCACGGTCAAGACCGACCAGTTGCGCCGTATCCCCGAGGTCGTGGCCATCGCGGGCGGGCAGCGCAAGGCGCCGGCGATCGACGCGGTGCTGCGCTCCGGGCTGGTCACCAGCCTGGTGACGGACACCTCGGCCGCGGACTACCTGCTCACCGCGGGCGCCGCGCCGAAGCCCGCGCTCAGCCGCGCCGACCCCGACGGGGTCTGAGTCCCGGCGGGGCGCGAGGACGGATTCCTGCGGGAGGCTGCCACGGCGGGCGGGCCGTGGCAGCATCTGCGGCATGCTGTCGCGGTTCGTCCCCCGGATCCTGAAGAGAAACAGCGGCCGGGCACTTCTGCTCGCCGGTGTGCTGGCCGTCCTCGGTGCCCTGCTGGCCGGCTGCGCCGGTACGGACACGGCCACCGAGCCCCCGGCCGCCTCCCGGAACGCCGCCTCGGTCCCGGCCTGGGCCGCGGGCATGCCCACCGTCCCCGAGTCCCGGCTGCCCGTCGAGGCCCGGCGCACCCTCGCCCTCATCGACAGGGGCGGCCCCTACCCGTACGCGCGGGACGGGATCGTCTTCGGGAACTTCGAGGGCCGTCTCCCCAAGCACCAGCGCGGTTACTACCACGAGTACACCGTGCCCACCCCCGCCTCCGGCGGCCGGGGCGCCCGGCGCATGGTCACCGGGGACGGCGGGGAGTTCTACTACACCGATGATCATTACAACTCGTTCCGGGCGGTGCTGAGATGAGCGAAGACCTTGTCGACCGGGTCGCGGTCACCCTCGACCTCAAGGGGGTCCGCGACAAGGCCGGGCTGATGGACCGGGTGGTGACCGCGCTGAACCTGCCCGACTGGTTCGGCCGCAACTGGGACGCCCTGCTGGACTCCCTTTCCGACACCACCGTCTGGCCGCCGGCCGCCGTCGAGCGCGGGCTGCTGATCGTCGTACGGAACTGGGAGCCGTTCGCCGAGCTGAACGGGCAGGAGTGGCGCATCGCGCGGGACGTGTTCTCCGAGGCGGTGGACCGCACCTCGTTCCTGGACGTGATGCTCGCCCTTGGAGGAACCTCCGAGCTGTGACCGCCGGTCCCTGGAGGTTCCGTGAGGGCATGGTCAGGGCCCTGGCATGGGAGAATGAAGTACGTGCTCTTTCCCCCTGGCGCACCCGTCAGGGGGTCACCTCTGATCGACTGGGATGTGCGGCACGTGCGTTTCCTCAATGACATCCAGCCCGCCTACGACCTGACGTACGACGACGTCTTCATGGTGCCGAGCCGATCGGCGGTCGGCTCCCGGCAGGCGGTGGACCTCGGCTCTCCCGACGGCACCGGTACCACCATCCCGCTGGTCGTCGCCAACATGACCGCCATCGCGGGACGCCGGATGGCGGAGACGATGGCCCGGCGCGGCGGCCTGGTGGTCATCCCGCAGGACATCCCGATCGACGTCGTCACCGAGGTCGTCTCCTGGGTCAAGAGCCGCCACCTCGTCCTGGACACCCCGATCGTGCTGTCCCCGCACCAGACGGTGGCCGACGCGCTGGCCCTGCTGTCCAAGCGGTCGCACAACGCCGGTGTCGTCGTGGACGCCGACTACCGTCCCCTCGGCGTCGTCACCGACGAGGACCTCAGCGGGGTCGACCGCTTCACCCAGCTCGAAGTGGTCATGTCCCGCGACCTGCTGCTGCTCGACGCCGGCATCGACCCGCGCGAGGCGTTCAACATCCTGGACGCGGCCAACCGCCGCTACGCCCCGGCCGTCGACGCCAAGGGCCGCCTGGCCGGCATCCTCACCCGCAAGGGCGCCCTGCGCGCCACCCTGTACACCCCCGCCGTGGACGCCGACGGCAAGCTCCGCATCGCGGCGGCCGTCGGCATCAACGGCGACGTGGCGGGCAAGGCCAAGCAGCTTCTCGACGCGGGCGTGGACACCCTCGTCATCGACACCGCGCACGGCCACCAGGAGTCGATGATCAGCGCGGTCCGCACCGTGCGCGCCCTCGACCCCCAGGTGCCGATCGTCGCGGGCAACATCGTCTCCGCCGAGGGCGTCCGCGACCTGATCGAGGCCGGCGCCGACATCGTCAAGGTCGGCGTCGGACCCGGCGCCATGTGCACCACCCGGATGATGACCGGGGTGGGCCGCCCGCAGTTCTCCGCCGTGCTGGAGTGCGCCGCCGAGGCGAAGAAGCACGGCAAGCACGTGTGGGCCGACGGCGGTGTCCGCCACCCGCGCGACGTCGCCATGGCGCTCGCGGCCGGTGCCTCCAACGTCATGGTCGGCTCCTGGTTCGCCGGCACCTACGAGTCGCCCGGCGACCTCCAGCAGGACGCCGACGGCCGCCTGTACAAGGAGTCGTTCGGCATGGCGTCCGCCCGTGCGGTGCGCAACCGCACCTCCGAGGAGTCGTCGTACGACCGCGCCCGCAAGGGGCTCTTCGAGGAGGGCATCTCCACCTCGCGCATGTTCCTCGACCCGGCCCGGCCGGGCGTGGAGGACCTGGTCGACTCGATCATCGCGGGTGTCCGCTCCTCCTGCACCTACGCCGGTGCCGGTTCGCTGGAGGAGTTCGCGGAGAAGGCCATCGTCGGCATCCAGAGCGCGGCCGGATACGCCGAGGGCATGCCCCTGCACGCCAGCTGGAGCTGATCACCCGCTCGTTCCCCGTGCGGCCCCCGCCCCCCTCTCCGGGAGCCGGGGGCCGTACGTGTGCGGGGCCGTCCCGAAGGCTCCTGGGCCGCCCGGACGTCACCTCGCACAACCATCGAAAAGCCCAGCGCAACGAACACGCGCCGGGATGCGATGAACGCAACGATCTTGCGGAGATGCGCAAGGTTGCTCCATTACGCCCGTGAAACCCGAACTCATAGGGTCGGGCGCTGTACACAGGCGTGGCGGGGACCCCGCTCGGCGGGTCCCGGCTGTCAGGGGTTCCGCCGGTCCCCGTCCTCTTCGACCGGCAGCGATGAAGGAGCCAGCGCGTGCTCGACCAAGGCGCACCCCTGCAGTCCCCAGCCACCGCCGCCCCGTCCTCCCCGGGCCTCGGCGCGCGCCTCATGCGCCGCAAGCCGGTGGAACGCCTGGTGCAGGAGGGCGGACACGGTGAGGGAGGCTCGCTGCGGCGCTCCCTCGGCCTGTGGCAGCTCACCATGATCAGCATCGGTGCCACGCTCGGCACCGGCATCTTCGTCGTCCTCGGCGAGGCCGTCCCCAAGGCCGGGCCCGCGGTCACCCTGTCGTTCGTCATCGCCGGTCTGACGGCGCTGTTCTCGGCCCTCTCCTACGCGGAGCTGGCCGGCACCATCCCGGTCGCCGGCTCCTCGTACTCGTACGCGTACGCAACGATGGGCGAGCTGATCGCCTGGATCTGCGGCTGGTGCCTGGTCCTGGAGTACGGCGTCTCCGTCGCGGCCGTCGCCGTCGGCTGGGGCCAGTACCTGAACGAGCTGCTGGACGGCACCATCGGCGTCACCATCCCGGACGCGCTCTCGGCGCCGCCCGGTGACGGCGGCATCTTCAACCTGCCGGCGCTGATCGTCGTCCTGCTCGCGATGGCGTTCCTGCTCGGCGGAGCCCGCGAGTCGGCGCGCGCCAACACCATCATGGTGGCCGTGAAGATCGCCGCGCTGGTGCTGTTCTGCGCGATCGGGGTACAGGGCCTGCGCTCCGGCAACTACGAGCACTTCATGCCGCTCGGCATGGCGGGCGTCAGCGCGGCCGGCGCCACCCTGTTCTTCTCCTACATCGGCTTCGACGCCGCCTCCACCGCCGGCGAGGAGGCCAAGGACCCGCAGCGCGACCTGCCGCGCGCGATCATGCTCTCGCTGGTCATCGTGACCGCGCTGTACGTCCTCGTCGCGGCCGTCGCCGTCGGCGCGAAGCCCTGGCGGCAGTTCGGCGACTCGGAGGCCGCGCTCGCCGAGATCATGAAGGACGTCACCGGGCAGACCTTCTGGGGCACGCTCCTGGCGGCCTGCGCCGTCATCGCGATCGCCAGCGTGGTGCTGACCGTCCTCTACGGCCAGACCCGCATCCTGTTCGCGATGGCCCGCGACGGCCTGGTGCCCAAGGTGTTCGCCCGGGTCCACCCGAAGACCGGCACGCCCCGCGCCAACACGGTCATCGTCTCGCTGTTCTGCGGCGTCCTCGCCGCCGCGATCCCGCTCGGCCAGCTCGCCGATGCCACCAGCATCGGCACGCTGTTCGCCTTCGCGCTGGTCAACGTCGCCGTCGTGGTGCTGCGCCGGACGCGCCCGGCCATGCGCCGCACGTTCCGGGTTCCCTTCGCTCCGGTGATGCCCGCGATCGGCTTCCTGCTGTGCCTGTGGATGATGGCCTCCCTCTCCGCCGTCACCTGGGTGGTCTTCGGAGTCTGGATGGCCGTCGGGCTCGTGTTCTACTTCAGTTACGGCTACCGCCGGTCCCGGATGGCGAACGCGGAACCCGCCGTCGCCGAGCAACCGTAGAACTCCTCCCAGAAAAGTAACCACCCGCAGTGCTGAACGATCTCGACGAACGCATCGTGCACGCCCTCGCCGAGGACGCCCGCCGCTCCTACGCGGACATCGGGCAACAGGTCGGCCTGTCCGCGCCCGCCGTGAAGCGGCGCGTGGACCGGCTGCGGGCGACCGGAGCCATCACCGGGTTCACCGTCCGGGTGGACCCGGCGGCCCTCGGCTGGGAGACCGAGGGGTACATCGAGATCTACTGCCGCAGCAACACCTCGCCGGAGACCATCCTGCGCGGTCTGGAGCGCTATCAGGAGGTGGTGGCCGCGTCCACCGTCACCGGGGACGCGGACGCCATCGCCCAGGTCTTCGCCTCCGACATGCGGCACTTCGAGCGGGTCCTGGAGCGGATCGCGGGGGAGCCCTTCGTGGAGCGGACCAAGTCGGTGCTGGTGCTCTCGCCACTGCTGCGCCGCTTCTCCTCGGGCGCGCCGGGCTGACCGGCTGGGGGTGCGGCCGGGCTACCCAAGGTAACCATTGCGCTCCCCGGAGCGATCCCGTAGGTTGTCCGGCACTTTCTACCCACTGGTAACCGGCAGGTGATCCATGCGTTGGCCCCTCTGCCGTCCCCGGACCGTCCGCGCCCGGATCGTTGCCCTGGCCCTGGCCCCGGCTCTCGCCCTGACGGTGCTGTGGAGCTTCGCCATGGTCTCCGTCACCGGCGAATTACGGGCCCTGATCCGGCTCCAGGGGGTCTACGAGGACTACGGCACCCCCGTGGACACCGCGGTCGGACAGATCCAGATCGAGCGCCGCCTGTCCGCGGCCTATCTGGGCGGACCGCGCACGACCGCGCCGGCCGCCGCCCTCCTCGCCCAGCAGCGTCGCACCGACCGCGCGGTCGGCGCGATGCGGCGGGCCATGGCGAGCGGCGACCGGGACCGGCTCACCGCCCGGCAGCGGCGGGCCCTGGACGCCATGGTCACGGCCACCGGGAAACTGGAGGCGCTGCGCCGTGACGTACTGGCGCGGCGGATCGTCTGGGACCGGGCCGTCACCGAGTACAGCGCCCTCGTCGAGCCCGGCTTCGCCGTCCAGTCCGCGCTCACCGCGCTCCAGGCCGGACAGCTCGCCCGCGAGGCGCAGATCCTCGTCGAGCTGGTGCGCGTGAGGGAGTTCGTCTCCAGGGAGGACGCCCTGGTCGCCGGGGCGCGAGCCGCGGACACCCTCACCCCCGCCCAGTACGCCCTGCTGACCGCCACCATCGAGGACCGCCGGGTCTTCGAGCGGACCTACGCGCCCGACCTGCCCGCCGACTCCCGCGCCCTGTACGAGAAGTTCCGCGACGGCGGTCCGCACCGGGCGCTGGTACACGCGGAGGACGCGCTGCTCGCCGCCGGGGCCGACGGCGCGGACGAGGCCGTCGCCGCCGACACCTGGCGGTCGGTCGCGGACCGGGCCGTGCACAGCTACATGCGGATGTGCTCGAGCGCCGCCGAGCACTCCGCCGCACGCGGACGGGCCTTCGCCTACCGGGAGTTGACCAAGGCAGCCGTCGTCGGCGCGATCGGGCTGGCGGCCGCGGCCCTCTCCCTGTGGCTGGCGGTACGCGGTGCCCGGCGCGTCTCCCGGCGGCTGGAGAACCTGCGCGACGCGGCCGACCTGCTCAGCACCCGCCAACTCCCGGACGTGATGCGCCGGCTGAGCGCGGGAGAGCGGGTCGACGCGGTCGCCGAGGCCCCGCCCCTCACCGCCGGCGAAGCGGGCGACGACGAGATCGGCCAGGTCGGCCGCTCCTTCAACACCGCCCGGCTGGCCGCCGTCGAGGCCGCCGTCCACCAGGCCACCCTGCGCCAGGGCCTGTCGGCGGTGCTGCTCAACATCGCGCGCCGCAACCAGGCGCTCGTCCACCGGCAGTTGAAGCTCGTCGACACGCTGGAGCGGCGCACCGACGACCCGGACGTGCTGAGCGAGCTGTTCCGGATCGATCACCTCACCACCCGGATGCGCCGCCACGCCGAAAGCCTGATCATCCTCTCCGGAGCCGCACCCGGCCGCCGCTGGCGCGGACCGGTACCGGTGGCGGACGTGGTCGCCTCGGCGGTGAGCGAGATCGAGGCGTACGCCCGCGTCGTGGTGCCGCCGATGCCGGGCGACGGGATCGCGGCCGACGCCGTCGCCGACGTCGTGCACCTGCTGGCCGAACTCCTGGAGAACGCCACCCTGTTCTCGCCCCCGCACACCGAGGTCACCCTGCGCACCGGGCACGAGGACGGCCGCCTCGTCCTGCGCGTCGACGACCGGGGCCTGGGCCTGGACGCCGCACAGCACGAGGAGGCCGCACGCACCCTGCGCGACCCCGACGCCTTCGACCCCACCCGGCACGACCGGCTCGGCCTGTACGTGGTCGGCCGCCTCGCCGCCCGGCACGGCATCGAGGTCAGCCTCGGGGAATCCCCCTACGGGGGCACGACCGCCACGGTGCTGATCCCCGCCGGGGTGCTGGCGGCCGTCGAACCCACTCGGGCCCGCCCCGCCCCCGCACCCCTGAGCCCCCGCAGACCGGTGCGCACACCGGTACCGGTGACTCCGGGCACCGCAGCGCTGCCCACCCGCACCCGGCAGGCATCCCTCGCCCCGGAACTCCGCGCCGACCCGCCGCCCGCCGACGACACCCCGCTCGGCGCGGCCGACCCCGAGGAGATGCGGGCCCTGTTCGCCGCCTTCCAGCGGGGCCTGAGCGACGGCCGCAACGGCATTCCCGCCGACGTCAACGCCGACGAAGGGACGGACACCGACGATGTACGGTGACGATCTGAACCCGGAGAACCCGGCCGTGCCCGAGGGCGCGCCCGGTACCGACCTGGGCTGGCTGCTCGACGACCTCGTCTCGCGCACCGAACACGTCCGCCAGGCCGTGCTCCTGACCGCCGACGGACTGCCGCTCAGCAGCTCCGACGGCATGCGCCGCCGCGACATCGAGCACCTGTCCGCCGTCTGCTCGGGCCTGCAGGGGCTCGCCGACTCGGCGGGGGAGCGGTTCGCGGCCGGCGAGGTCCGGCAGACCATGGTCATGCTGGAGGACGCCTACCTCTTCATCACCCCCGCCGGACACGGCAGCCGGCTCGCCGTACTGTGCGAGGCCCGCACCGACGTGGGGCAGCTGGCCCACGAGATGGCCCTCCTCGTCCGCCGCCTCGGCCGTCATCTGGACGCCGCGGCCCGCTCGGCGCCGTGACCGTCGGTGGACGAGGACTACTGGTACGAGGAGGACACCGGGGCGATGGTCCGCCCCTACACCGTCACCCGCGGCCGCACCCGGCCCTCGGCGCGGCACGCCATCGACCTGATGTCACGGGTCACGGCACTGGAACCCGGCCCGGACGGCCCCGGTGTCGACCACGCCCGCGCGGCGCTGCTCGGCCATGTGCGGCGCGGCCCGCGCCCGGTCGTCGAGCTGGCGGCCGACGCCGACCTGCCGCTCACCGTGGTCCGCGTCCTCCTCGGTGACCTGGCCGAAGAGGGGCTGATCCGCATCGACGCGCCCCGCCGCCTCCCGGTCCACGACGGCGCCGCCGACCCCGAGCTGCTGCGGGAGATCGTACGGCGGCTGCGCGAGCTGTAGCCGCTTTCTACGCGCGTGCATCCGTGGCACGCGCAATGAATCGCCGCCCCACGGCTTGTCGACGCAACGAACCGCGCACCGGCGCGCAACGGGTGCTTCTTGTCCGGGTGAACGCGCCGCCCGTACCGTCTTACTGGCTTCCCCGTGCCCCCCCGAATCCCCCTTTTTCCCGGTGAGGAACACCCATGCGCACCGCCCTGCTCCAGAGCTCCGGCCGCCCCGGTTCCGTCGCCGAGAACCTCAAGGTCCTCGACGAGGCCGCGGGCCGCGCCGCCGAGGCGGGCGCCGGGCTGCTGGCCGCACCGGAGATGTTCCTGACCGGGTACGCGATCGGCGGCGAGATCCCGCACCTTGCCGAGCCCGCCGACGGCGACTCGGCCGACGCCGTGGCCGACATCGCCACCCGGCACGGCCTGGCCATCGCCTACGGCTACCCCGAGCGCGACGGCGACACGGTCTACAACTCCGCCCAGATCATCTCGGCCGAGGGCGCCCGGCTGGCGGGCTACCGCAAGACCCACCTCTTCGGCTGCTTCGAGCGCGACCACTTCACGCCGGGCGAGCGGCAGGTCGTCCAGACCGAGCTGAACGGCCTCACCGTGGGCCTGCTGATCTGCTACGACGTCGAGTTCCCGGAGAACGTCCGCGCCCACGCGCTGGCCGGCACCGACCTGCTGATCGTGCCGACCGCGCAGATGCACCCGTACCAGTTCGTGCCGGAGTCGATGATCCCGGTGCGCGCCTTCGAGAACCAGATGTACGTGGCCTACGTCAACCGGGTCGGCCAGGAAGGGGAGTTCGAGTTCGTCGGGCTCACCACGCTGGCCGGGCCCGACGGGGTGGCCCGCGTCCGCGCCGGGCGCGCCTCGGCCGAGCTGGTGTTCGCCGACGCCGACCCCGCCTTCCTGGCCGCCTCCCGCGAGGCCAACCCGTACCTGAAGGACCGCCGCCCCGGTCTGTACGGCTCGCTCACCGCCTGAACCTCCCCCACAGTTCGTCGCAGTACTTCCGCGCAAGGAGTCCGTACCCCATGACGTCCACGGTGCCCAACGCCGTCGAGCACGCCGACGAGCAGCAGCCGCCGATCACCATGTTCGGCCCGGACTTCCCCTACGCCTACGACGACTTCCTCGCCCACCCGGCGGGGCTCGGCCAGATACCGGCGACCGAGCACGGCACCGAGGTCGCCGTCATCGGCGGCGGCCTGTCCGGCATCGTCGCCGCGTACGAGCTGATGAAGATGGGCCTCAAGCCCGTCGTCTACGAGGCCGACCAGCTCGGCGGCCGGCTGCGGACCGTCGGGTTCGAGGGCTGCGACGAGTCGCTGACCGCCGAGATGGGAGCGATGCGCTTCCCGCCGTCCTCCACGGCCCTCCAGCACTACATCGACCTCGTCGGCCTGCACACCCGGCCCTTCCCGAACCCGCTGGCCGAGGGCACGCCGTCCACCGTCGTGGACCTCAAGGGCGAGTCGCACTACGCGGAGACCGTCGAGGACCTCCCGCAGGTCTACCGGGACGTCGCCGCCGCGTGGGGCAAGTGCCTGGAGGAGGGCGCCGACTTCTCCGACATGAACCGCGCCATGCGCGAGCGTGACGTGCCGCGCATCCGCGAGATCTGGGCGAAGCTGGTCGAGAAGCTCGACAACCAGACCTTCTACGGCTTCCTCTGCGACTCCGAGGCGTTCAAGTCCTTCCGGCACCGCGAGATCTTCGGCCAGGTCGGCTTCGGCACCGGTGGCTGGGACACCGACTTCCCCAACTCCATCCTGGAGATCCTGCGCGTCGTCTACACCGAGGCCGACGACCACCACCGGGGCATCGTCGGCGGCTCACAGCAGCTCCCGCTGCGCCTGTGGGAGCGCGAGCCGGAGAAGATCGTCCACTGGCCCTACGGCACCTCGCTGGCCTCCCTGCACCTGAACGGCGAGCCCCGCCCGGCCGTGACCCGGCTGAACCGCACCTCCGGCAACCGGATCACGGTCACGGACGCCAATGGAGACATCCGGACCTACCAGGCGGCCATCTTCACCGCCCAGTCCTGGATGCTGCTCTCCAAGATCGCCTGTGACGACTCGCTCTTCCCGATCGACCACTGGACCGCGATCGAGCGCACCCACTACATGGAGTCCTCCAAGCTCTTCGTGCCCGTGGACCGGCCGTTCTGGCTGGACAAGGACGAGGAGACCGGCCGGGACGTCATGTCGATGACGCTCACCGACCGCATGACGCGCGGCACCTATCTGCTGGACGACGGCCCGGACAAGCCCGCCGTCATCTGCCTCTCCTACACCTGGTGCGACGACAGCCTGAAGTGGCTGCCGCTGTCCGCGAACGAGCGGATGGAGGTCATGCTGAAGTCGCTCGGCGAGATCTACCCGAAGGTCGACATCCGGAAGCACATCATCGGCAACCCGGTGACCGTCTCCTGGGAGAACGAGCCCTACTTCATGGGCGCGTTCAAGGCCAACCTGCCCGGCCACTACCGTTACCAGCGCCGCCTGTTCACGCACTTCATGCAGGACCGGCTGCCCGAGGACAAGCGGGGCGTCTTCCTCGCCGGTGACGACATCTCCTGGACGGCCGGCTGGGCCGAGGGCGCGGTCCAGACCGCGCTGAACGCGGTCTGGGGCGTCATGCGGCACTTCGGCGGCGAGACCGACCCGACCAACCCGGGCCCCGGCGACGTGTACGACGAGATCGCGCCCGTCGAGCTGCCCGAGGACTGAGCCGCAGGGATTGAGAAGGCGCGCGGTGGCCGGGGTTCAGACCCCGGCCGCCCGCGCCTTCTCGTACAGCTCGGCGGCGGTGTCCTTCAGCTCGGCCGCGTCCCGTGCCTCGCTCTGGACGTCCAGGAGTATCTCCGCGTCCGGAACGATGCCGGTGTGCGCCGCGATGTCCGCAGTGATCTGATCGGTGTCGCCCTCGAACAGCGGGCGGTCCGCGGCGGTGTTCGGCTTCGCGGCCACCCTCGCGTTGACCCTGATGACCGTACGGACGGGCTCCGTGCGCCCGGTTTCCTCGGCCAGCTCCCGCAGGTCGCGCCACTGGGCGGAGAGCTGCTCGGGACCGTAGGCGCCCGGCAGCCAGCCGTCGGCCCGCTCCACCAGTCGCCGCATCGCCCGCCGGTTGGTCGCGGCCAGCAGGACCGGGATCGGCCGCACCGGCTTCGGGCCGACGATCGCGGAGGCGATGTCGGTCGTCTTGCCGTGATGGACGACCGGATCAGGCCCCCATACGGCCCGGCACACCGCGATCACCTCGTCCAGCGCCGTGCCGCGCTCCTCGAAGGGGAGCACGCCCGAGGCCGCGTACTCGTCCAGGGACCAGCCGGTGCCGAAGCCCGCGACGACCCGCCCGCCGCTCACCGCGTCCAGCGTGGCCAGCGACTTGGCGAGCTGGAACGGCAGGTGCAGCGGGGCCACCAGCACGCTGGAGCCCAGCTCCGCGCGCGAGGTCGCGGTGGCGGCCAGGGTGAGGGTGACCAGCGGGTCGGCCACGCCCCGGTACCCCTCGGGCCAGGGCAGACCCGGTATGCCGTACAGGCCCTGGGTGGCGGGCTCCGGGACCAGGGCCCGCTCGAAGACCCACAGGCTGTCGTAACCGATCTCCTCGGCGGCGCGTGCCACGTCGGGCACGTCCCTGCCGAGGTCGTACTGGCGCATCTGGGGAAGGCCGAGGCCGAGCCTGGTCGTCATACCGGTGCTCCTTCGCGTCGGGACGCCTCTTCAACGCGCGGCCCTCGCCCGGCTGTTCCGTAAGTCACCCGATGGGGTGAGTTCCGGCCACGTCGGTTCACCTCGGTCCACCTCGGTCCACCTCAGTCCCCGAGTGGAGTGAGCAGCATCCGCCCCGCGAAGCCGACCGCCGCGTCCAGCCGGGCCGTGAACTCCTCGGCCATGTCACCGCAGCGGCGCAGCGCCCACAGCACCCGCGCCGCCGACCAGGTGGCGTCGCGGGCCCGCTCCAGGCTCCACGCGCCCAGCAGATGCGTGATCGGGTCGGCGATCTGGAGCAGGTCGGGGCCCGGCATCAGGTCCTCGCGGATGCGCTCCTCCAGCTCGGCCAGCAGCTCGCCCACCCGGTCGAACTCGTCCTCCAGCTCGGCCGGCGCACACCCCAGCGCCCGGCAGGTGTCGACCACGGCGAGCGCCAGGTCGTGCCCGATGTGCGCGTTGATACCGGCCAGCGCGAACTGCAGCGGCCGGACTCCGGGATGGCGGCGGAGCTGGAACAGCGGGCGCCAGCAGGCGGGCGGAGGGCGGTCGTCCTCGACCGCGTCCACGGCCGCGAGGTACCGCTCCGCGAACCGGACGTCCAGCGCGGCCGCCGCGCACGCGTCCGGGAACTCCCCGGCGTCCAGCCGGTGGTCCACCTCCTCGGTGACGGTGAGGTAGACCCGGTTGAACACGGCGACCCCGTCTCGCTCGGGCAGCGCCGCGTCGAGCGCGCGCATCCGGGTCAGGACGGCGTCGACAGGGGTGGTGGAGTATCGCGGCAGCACCATGGGGGAAGGGTGGCAGCCGCGCCCCGGCCGGTGGGCCGACCGGCCCGGTGCTTCGCCGGAACGAGCGAACGCCGGGCCGGTGCGGCCGCCGCTACGGCTTGCCGGACCCGTCGGCAGGGCCCTCGGCCGGCTTGTCGTACGACGAGGTGCCCTCGTCCAGCAGCGGCTGCTGCGTCTTCAGATGGGCCGGGGCGAAGGCGCGCAGGGCGTGGTAGCCGGTGATGACGACCAGGGTGCCCAGCGCGATGCCGCTCAGCGAGAAGGTGTCGGTGAACTTCATGGTGACGTTGCCGACGCCGATGATGATGCCCGCGGCCGCCGGGACCAGGTTCAGCGGATTGCGCAGGTCCACCTTGCCGTGCAGCCAGATCTGGGCGCCGAGCAGGCCGATCATGCCGTACAGGATGACGGTGATGCCGCCGAGGACACCGCCGGGGATCGCGGCCACCACCGCGCCGAACTTGGGGCAGACGCCGAACAGCAGGGCGAAGCCGGCGGCGGCCCAGTAGGCGGCCGTGGAGTAGACGCGGGTCGCGGCCATCACGCCGATGTTCTCGGAGTAGGTGGTGTTCGGCGGACCGCCCACCGCGGTGGACAGCACCGAGGCGACGCCGTCCGCCGAGATCGCGGTGCCGAGCTTGTCGTCCAGCGAGTCGCCCGTCATCTCGCCGACGGCCTTGACGTGGCCGGCGTTCTCCGCGACCAGCGCGATCACCACGGGCAGCGCTACCAGGATCGCCGACCACTGGAACGTCGGCCCGTGGAAGGAGGGCAGCCCGATCCAGTCCGCCTTGGAGACGCCGGAGAGGTCCAGGCGCCAGTGGTCGGTGACCTTGCCGCTCGCGTCCGCCGAGTGGATCTTGCCGAGGGTCAGGTCGAAGATCCAGGAGATCAGATAGCCGAAGACCAGACCCAGGAAGATGGCGATGCGCGACCAGAAACCGCGCAGGCAGACCACGGCGAGCCCGGTGAACAGCATCACCAGCAGCGCCGTCCACTGGTCCTGCGGCCAGTACGTCGTCGCGGTCACCGGCGCCAGGTTGAAGCCGATCAGCATGACCACGGCGCCCGTGACGATCGGCGGCATCGCGGCGTGGATGATCCGCGCGCCGAACCGCTGCACCGCGAGACCCACCAGGAACAGCACCACACCGACCACGAGGATCGCGCCGGTCACGGTCGCGCTGCT
>NZ_WWKH01000099.1:0-1447 GCF_009865595.1 Streptomyces sp. SID1328
CCGCAGTCCCCGGCCCCCACGGACTCGTACTCCCCCACGGCGGCCCCCTCCACCTCCCCCTCCCACGTCTGCCTCCTGGTCCTCTGCCTGAGCTGACCACGTGGCGAGGTCGGACACCGCCGGGGCTGAAGCCGGAGCCGTCGGTCAAGAGGGAACGGGCTCGGCCAGGCATCAGCCGCTTCCGGCGGAGCAACCTCCGCCGAGCATCGACCCAGCCCTCCCAGGACGTACCGAGGGAAACCCCGCACGCCAGAGCCGGTCACTCCCCAGCCGGGCCAGGCCCGACACCCCTCACTTGTTCCACGTCTCGTCATAAGGGTCGGCCGGAGCAGCCACCGGCCGCGCGGACGTCACCCGGAGATACGGGATCACCCCGTTGTTCACCGGGTCCCGCGTCACGCGCGAGGCGTACACCCCCGTCACCTCCATCCACGCGTCCGGCCGCAGGACCGGGGGGAGTTGGCCGGTGAGGCCGATCTTGACCGGCTGGGCGTCGGCGGCGCAGCAGTTGAGGGCCATGCGGACGAGGTAGGGGGAGCCGTGGGCGTCCAGGGCGAGGAAGCCGGTGACGCGGACGGTGCGGCCGCGCAGGGAGTGGGTGTAGGCGGCGCGGGAGGCGTAGTCGACGACGCTCAGCCGGACGGGGTCCGAGGAGGGCAACGGATCCAGGCCGTATGGGGGTTGGAGTGCCGTGCCCGTGCGGACCGCGCTGTAGGAGCCGAGGGCGGGCGGGGCGATGAGGATGAGGGCGAGGACGGGCAGCACCAGGAGCCAGGCCACGCCGGGCTCGGGATGACCCCCAGGGCTTCCAGCCCGCTTCCGCTCGTACCAGACCGTCGCCAGCGCGGCCGCGATCAGGACCACTCCCGCCGCCAGCACCAGTGGCCGCAGGCCCGACTTGACGTAGCGCAGATACAGATCTGTCGTCCCCGCGTGCAGCAGCGCCCCGCCGAGGAGGAACATGACGGCGGCCTGCGCCTGGCGGTTCACAGCAGCACCGCCCCGGTGACCAGCGCGCCCGTGATGGCCAGCGCGAACGTGGCCGGGGCGAAGCGCAGCGCGAAGCCGCGGCCGAAGGTGCCGGCCTGCATGGCGAACAGCTTGAGGTCGATCATCGGGCCCACCACCAGGAACACCAGCTTGGCCGTCGGGGAGAAGTCGGTCAGCGAGGCGGCGACGAACGCGTCCGCCTCCGAGCAGATGGACAGCACCACGGCGAGCACGGCGAGGGCGAGCACCGCGAGGAACGGGTTGCCCGCGGCCGTGCGCAGCCACTCGGCCGGGGCGACCGCCTTCAGGGTGGCCGCGGCCATCGCGCCGACCACCAGGAAACCGCCCGCGTGCATGGTGTCGTGGCGTACGGAGTTCCAGAAGGTCTCCGCCCTCGTCCCGCCCTCGTGCGCGCCGTGCGCGGGCGGGCGCAGCCAGTCGGCGCGGCCGAGCCGCT
>NZ_WWKH01000965.1:0-6903 GCF_009865595.1 Streptomyces sp. SID1328
CGATACTGGGATTGAACCAGTGACCTCTTCCGTGTCAGGGAAGCGCTCTCCCGCTGAGCTAATCGTCCTTGGAGGTGGAGACGGGATTTGAACCCGTGTAGACGGCTTTGCAGGCCGTTGCCTCGCCTCTCGGCCACTCCACCAGGAGCGTAGGGATCGGGAAGACACCCTACTTCCTGCGAGCGGACGACGAGGCTCGAACTCGCGACCTCAACCTTGGCAAGGTTGCGCTCTACCAACTGAGCTACGTCCGCTTGTCGTTTCGGTCGGCTTCCGCGTCCCGGCGACGTGTTGAACTCTAGCGGATTCCTGAGCCAGCACAAAAACGCGTTTGCGCAGCGTGCTGCGGTGCACCCGGCGGCCACCCCGGTCAAGGTTCCCGCGAGCCGCCCGTCCGGCTCGGCTTTCGGACACCCGTCCTAGACTCGGCCATGTGCTCCACCTCCCGGCCGCCGCCTCCTCCCGGACTCCTCTGGCCCGCTTCGGCGACCGCCTCGCCACCGGTCTCCTCGACGTCACCAGCGACCCCGCCGCCCTCGACTCCACCGGCTTCTGGGCCGTCGTCGCCGGCTTCGAGGGCGCGCTGACCTGCGCGCGCTTCGCCGACGTACGGCACGCGCCCGTCCCCGCCCCGGTACCGGGCGCCTGGGAGGGTCCAGCACCCGAGGACTGGACCAGCTCCCTGGACCGCGCCGCCTACATGAGCGCCGTGCAGCGCATCCGGGAGCACATCGCGGCCGGCGACGTCTACCAGGCCAACCTCTGCCGGGTGCTGAGCGCGCCGGTCGGCCCCGACGCCGACGTGGACGCCCTCACCGCCCTGCTGGCCCGCGGCAACCCCGCCCCCTATGCGGGCACCGTACGGCTGCCGGAGCACGGGGTGGAGATCGCCACCGCCTCGCCCGAGCTCTACCTGCGCCGGACCGGCCGCACCATCGAGTCCGGGCCCATCAAGGGGACCGGGCGCACCGAGGCGGACCTGCTGGAGAAGGACCACGCCGAGAACGTGATGATCGTGGACCTGGTCCGCAACGACCTCGGCCGCGTCTGCGCCACCGGCAGCGTCACCGTCCCCGAGCTGTGCGTCACGGAGAAGCATCCCGGACTCGTCCACCTCGTCTCCACGGTGCGCGGCGAACTGCGCGAAGGCACCGGCTGGCCCGAGCTGCTCGCGGCCACCTTCCCGCCCGGCTCGGTCACCGGCGCCCCCAAACCGAGCGCCCTCGCCATCATCGCCGCCCTGGAGACCGCCCCGCGCGGCCCCTACTGCGGCGGCATCGGCTGGGTCGACGCCGACCGGGGGACCGCCGAGCTGGCCGTGGGCATCCGTACGTTCTGGATCGACCGGTCCGCCGACGGCCCGGCAGCCCTCCGCTTCGGCACGGGGGCCGGGATCACCTGGGGCTCCGACCCGTTCGCGGAGTGGCGCGAGACCGAACTCAAGAGGGCCCGGCTGCTCAGGGTAGCGTCGGGTCAGTACCAGGAAAGTGGAAAGGCCCGCACATGAGCATCTGGCTGGACGGCGCCCTGCGGGACGCCACCACCGCGAGCGTCTCCGTCTTCGACCACGGTCTTACCGTGGGCGACGGCGTCTTCGAGACGCTGAAGGCGGTCGACGGCAAGCCGTTCGCGCTCACCCGGCACCTCGACCGGCTGACCCGCTCCGCCCGCGGCCTCGGCCTGCCCGACCCCGACCACGACGAGGTCGCCCGCGCCTGCGCGGCCGTGCTGGAGGCCAACCCCATGCCGCTCGGGCGGCTTCGGATCACCTACACCGGCGGCCAGGCCCCCCTCGGCTCCGAACGCGGCGAGCACGGCCCGACCCTGCTCGTCGCCGCGAGCGAGGCCACCCGCCGCCCCGACTCGACGGCGGTCGTCACGGTTCCCTGGATCCGCAACGAACGCGGCGCCCTCACCGGCCTGAAGACGACCTCGTACGCCGAGAACGTGGTCGCGCTGGCCCGCGCGCACGAACAGGGCGCGTCCGAGGCGCTGTTCGCCAACTCCGTCGGACAGCTCTGCGAGGGCACCGGCTCCAACGTGTTCGTCGTCCTCGACGGCGAGATCCACACCCCGCCGGTCCCCTCCGGCTGCCTGGCCGGCATCACCCGCGCGCTGACCGTCGAGTGGACCGGCGCCAAGGAGACCGACCTTCCGCTGGACGTGCTGGAGCGCGCCGAAGAGATCTTCCTGACCTCCTCGCTGCGCGACGTCCAGGGCGTGCACCGGGTCGACGGCCGTGAACTGCCGAGCGCGCCGGGCCCGGTGACCGCCAAGGCCATGCGGATCTTCGAGGAGCGCTCGCGCGCCGACCTGAACCCGTGAGACCCCATCCGCCCGGCGGGCGCCGGTAATTGGGCTGAGCCGGCGCCGCCGAGCGGGTAGAACTCCCGTTGATGACGACGACACTGCGGCCGACCGAGCCGCTTCAGCAGCACGCGGACGGCACCCGTTCACGCCGCTTCCAGGTGTGCGTGAACAGCCGCCCGGCCGGTGAGATCCACCTGGACACCTCGCCGTTCCTCGGCCCCTCGGTGGCCCGCGTCACCGACCTGCGGATCGACGAGTCCGACCGGCGGCGCGGCCGGGGCACGGTGGCCATGCTCGCCGCCGAGGAGGTGGCGCGAAGCTGGGACTGCCGCCAGATCGAGCTGACCCTCCCGGCGGAGAACGAGGCCGCGTCCCGCCTCGCCGACGCCCTCGGCTACGTCCTCCGCAACCGGGGCATGCGCAAGCGGCTCGGGGACGAACCCCCGCGGCTCCCGCCCGGCAGCACCGCCCGCCCCATGACCGGGGCCGAGTTCACCGCCTGGCAGCAGGCGGAACGGGAGCGGTACGCGGGGGAGTGGATCGAGCGCGGCGTCCCCGAGGCCGACGCCCACGCCAAGGCCCGGCGCGACCACGCCACCGTCCTCCCGGACGGGCTCGCCACCGAGGGGGTCTGGTTCGGCGTCCTGGAGCACGAGGGAACCCCGGTGGGTCACGTCTGGCTGGGCCGCCGCGAGGACGAGCGCTGGATCTACGACATCCAGACCGACGAGGCCCGGCGCGGCCGGGGCCACGGCCGCGCCCTGATGCTCCTCGCGGAGGCCCGCACGATCACCGGGGGCGGCCGCACCCTCGGTCTCAACGTCTTCGCGGGCAACACCCCGGCCGAGCGGCTGTACGAGTCGCTCGGCTACCGGACGACGTACCGCACGCTGACCAAGCCGCTGCTGTAGCGGCTCAGTCCCCCGCGCCGGCCAGCAGGCGGTCGGCGATCTCCTCGATCCGCTCGCGCAGCCCGTCCTGACTCTTGCCGCCGTCCAGGCGCTCGCCGCCGATGACATAGGTCGGGGTGCCGGTGACGCCGATCGCCTTGCCCTCGGCCTGGTCGGCGTCCACGATCAGGATGTGCCGCCCGTCGATCAGGGCGACCTCGAATTCCTCGGCGTCCAGGCCGAGTTCACGGGCCGTGTCCACCAGCACGGCCTCGCCGCGCCGGTCCAGTTCGTCGGTCCGCGCCAGCACCGCCTCGATGTACGGCCAGCCCTGCCCCTGCTCCACCGCCTCCTCGGCGGCCTGGGCGGCGGCGAAGGAGTGCTTGTGCTTCTCCAGCGGGAAGTGCCGCAGCCGGATCTCCAGCCGGTCGCCGTAACGGGCACGCAGGGCGCGTACGTCGTCCAGGGCGCTGCGGCAGTCGGGGCACTGGAGTTCGCACCAGATGTCGAGCACGACGGGCTCGGGGTGCGCGGGGGAGGTGTCGCTCATGCGGCCCAGTCTTCCAGGCGGGCCGGGCCGGGCCCAATCCCGGCGGTGGGCACCCTGCCTGGTGGGGACCCCGAGGGGGGCCGGGGGCATCCCTGAGAAGTCCCTGATCTCCGGGCCGGACCATGGCCCCGCCGGGGGCGGACGGTGCAGGATGGAAAGGGACGAAGCGCACCGCCGGTGCCCTCGCCGCACCCGGCCCGGAACACCGGACCGGAGGACCGACCGACCCGCGAGGAGGACCGGATGCTCGCCGAGACCGTCTGCTCCGCCGTGTCCGCGGCGGGCCTGGGCATCGCCGCGGTCACCGCCTACCGCAAGCGCTTCCTGACCGCACTGCGCATAGCCGCCTACTCCCTGATCCCGGTCGGCCTGGTGATGACGGGCGCCGTCGGATGGCTGGCCAGTACCGCCTTCAGCCCGCTGGCCTGGGCCGGCTTCGGGGTGCTCGGCGCGTCCTGGGCACTCTTCGCCCTCGTCCGCGCCGTGGAGCACCGCCGGGGCGCCCGCACCGCGCGGGCGACTGCCGCCGACGCTCCGGCCGCTCCGGTGAGCCCGTCCGCCTCCGCGGCCGCCCTGGGCCGGAAGGCGGGACCCGGCTCCCGGCCCGCCTCGGCACCCCCTGCTTCCCCGTCCTCCTCGGAGGACTTCAGCGACATCGAGGCCATCCTCAAGAAGCACGGCATATGAGCCACTGGCATATGCCGACACCCGTGACCTGCGCATGACGGGCCTCTCGCCACATACCGTCACCCCGCGCACGAAACCGTTCACCACGCGGAGCGACGCGAAAGCTACGGTGCGAATTCGGCGCAGTCCCGCACTTTACGTGTGTGTTGATCGCGTACAGGGTCCGGCCTGGTCCATCATCGCGGCGAGATGGTCGACACGACACAGAGCGAGGCCGCGCCGCAGAAGGACGAGCCGCGCGGGTGCCTCTTCGCCCTTTCCCAGCCACCGCTGATGATCTTCCTGGCGGTGATCGGGTGTCTGATCCTCATGGCTGCGCTGCACGATCTGCTGTTGCTGTGAGCCGTACGCGCCCGTCCCGGCGTCACCCGCCGGGACCGGCGTCGAACCGCACCCGGCACGGCCCCGGCGCATCCCGGCCCGGCTCAGCCGGCCGCCTCCTTGCGGCGCGCCCGGTAGGCCGCCACATGCAGCCGGTTCCCGCAGGTCCGGCTGTCGCAGTAGCGGCGCGAGCGGTTGCGGGAGAGGTCCACGAAGGCGCGCCGGCAGTCCGGGGCCTCGCAGCGCCGCAGCCGCTCCTCCTCGCCCGCCACCACGAAGAAGGCCAGCGCCATCCCGCAGTCCGCCGCGAGATGGTCGGCCAGCGAGGCGCCCGGGGCGAAGTAGTGCACATGCCAGTCGTAGCCGTCGTGGTCCGTCAGCCGGGGGGTGGTGCCCGCGGCCGCGACCAGCTCGTTGATCATCCCGGCCGCCGTGCGGGCGTCCGGCGCGGCGAAGATGCCCGCGAACCGGCTGCGGATCTCCCGCACCGCCGCCAGGTCCGGCTCGGACAGCGTGCCGATGTCACTGACGGCGTGGCCGCGGGTGAACTCCGCCAGCGCCGCCACGTCCGGCAGTCCGTCCGCCGCCGTGCCGTCCTCCGGCGCGGTGTTCACCAGATCCACCACGGTGTCGAGCGCGCACCGGGTGTCGTGGGTGATCAGCACGTTTCGCTCCCTGGCCTGAGGGTCGGGCGAGCGCCCGCCGATGGGGGCAGATGGTAGCGACAACCGCGCCCGCCCCACCGGGCGCCGCCCGACGGCGGCTCCTGCCCCTGCAACGCCCGCCCCGCCGCCGGGGTTCCCCGGACCCGGTGAGCGCCGCGTACGCGCACAGCGGCGCCGCCTCCGTGACTGCTCACGGTGACGACGCCGCTGGGTGCCCTATGCGGTTGTCTCGGCCCGCGCCGTCTCCCCGAGTGGACGGCGCCGGGCGGCTCGGTGGGGTGTCGTGGCCTAGTTCTCCGCCAGGATGTGGGACAACTCCTGGTCGAGATCGAAGTGCCGGTGTTCCGTGCCGGGCGGCACGGCGGCGTCGGTTCGCTTCAGGAAGGACTCCAGGGCCCGTGCGGGGGCCTCCAGCAGTGCTTCGCCCTCCGGAGAGCTGAGGGCGATGCAGACGACGCCCTGACCATGGCTGCGCGATGGCCAGACGCGGACGTCGCCGGTGCCGGTGGGCCGGTGCAGCCCCTCCGCGAGGAGGTCACGGGCGAACACCCACTCGACGGTCTCTTCGGCTCCGGTGTGGAAGGTGGCGTGCACGGCGTAGGGGTCGGCCGTGTCGTACCGCAGGCCTGCGGGGACAGGCAGGGAGGACTCGCTCGACACAACGAGGCGCAGGTGCAGCTCGCAGCTGACCGTGGTGTTCATAAGCGCCAGGGCCTTTCGCTCAGTGTGCGCTCGGGGATTCGCACGTCGGCGAAATCGACATGCCACCTACGGTGCCGTTGTAAACCCCTTCGAGGGTTTTGCGTGGCTTTAGGTACCTCTTCCGGCCGAGCAGTGATACGAGATCTGCCACCATTCCAGTGACTCATTCGCTCCGGTAGGGTTTGACCGTATGAATACGGGGAGTGACGAGCCGGGTGAGGTCGCCGTGGTGCCGGACAGGGCGGGGACGGGCGAGGGGCCGGCCGACGACGGGCTGGGCTCGCGGGCGCCGGAGTTCGTCAAGCAACGCAGGGCCCTGCACCTGAGCTGGCAGGTCGGCGTGTTCGTGATCGGCCTCGCCGTGGTCGTGGCGGGCATCGTCATGCTCCCGCTGCCCGGCCCCGGCTGGGTGGTGATCTTCGGCGGCATGGCGATCTGGGCGACCGAGTTCGTCTGGGCCCAGCTCGTGCTCCGCTGGACCAAGCGCAAGGTCACCGAGGCCGCGCAGAAGGCGCTGGACCCCAAGGTGCGGCGCCGCAACATCACCCTCACCGTGATCGGGCTGGTGATCATCGGGGTGCTGGCCGGGATCTACCTCTGGAAGTTCGGCGTCGTCGCGCCCTGGAGGATCAAGGACCAGTGAGCCGGTGCCGCAGGTGGTCACAGGCACCCGCTGACATGGGGTAATGTTCTTCCTGCGCCCAGGGCGATTAGCTCAGTGGGAGAGCGCTTCGTTCACACCGAAGAGGTCACTGGTTCGAACCCAGTATCGCCCACC
>NZ_WWKH01000966.1:0-3281 GCF_009865595.1 Streptomyces sp. SID1328
CGGCCGGGCCGGAGCCGGAGGCGTACCGGTGCCCTGGGCAGGCGTCTGTGCGTCGCCCACCGCGGGCGCCACCGCCGTGGGCGGGAGCTGGCTGCCGCCCGATATCAGGGCCGTCCTGGCGTCCGGCGCGGCGGCGGGCGGGGGCGGGGTGCCGTCGTGCACCGGCGGCGCGAACACCGTCGCGGGCAGCGGCACCGAACGGTCCTCGCCGTCGCCGTTGGTGTCCGTACCGGCCCACGGGGTGTCCCCGTCCCGGCGCTCCTCCTCCGCCTCGCCCTTGGCGGCGGGCCAGGCGGCCCCGCTGTCCGGGGCGGCGACGGGGATGCCGGCCTGTGTCTGGGCCAGTCCCGGGGAAGAACCCTGGGCCGGGACCGAGGGCGCACCCTGACCGGACCCCGTGTCAGCACCCGGACGCCGGTCCGGGATGCCCAGCTTGTCCGCCGCCTCCTGCAGCCACTCCGGCGGACTCAGCAGGAACGACGTCTGGTTGAGGTCCACCCGCGCGGCGGGCGGCACCGGCACCGCGTCCTCGACGTCGTCGGGGCGGCCGTACAGCTCCTCGTACCGGCGGACGACCTCGCCCACCGGCAGCGCGGGCCACAGCGTGGCCTCGCCGCTGTCCCGCGCGATGACCAGCCGCTGGCCGCCCGCGTCGGAACGCGGGCCGTCGGCACGGTCCTCGCCCCACACCACGAACCCGAGGTCGAACTCCCGCACTCGCACCTCCCGGTGCTGGTACGCCGGGACGTCCCCGTTGATCCACTCCTCGCCGCGCTCCTGCGCGCGCGCAAACGTCACCATGACCCGGACCTCACTCCCCCGCCGGCGCCGACGCCGCGGACACCGGGACGGCGTGCGCGAAGCCGCCGTCCACCATCAGACTCGCCACCGTCTCCAGCTCCGGCGGATCACCGGCCAGCCGGGACAGGAACGCGTCGAAGTCGTCCCCGCAGGGCAGCAGCAGCCGCTCCACGCGCTCCGCCGCCGACCACGACGGGTCGGTGTCCCGTACGTCGTCGTACGCGCAGAACCACACCGAACCGGCCCGCTCGCCCTTCACCTTCACCGCGAGCAGACCGCCCTGGACGAACGCGACGCCCAGGTAGTCCTTGGTCAGGTGGTCGCGCAGGCACTTGTTCACGTACACCAGGTCGTTGACCGCCGCCTCGTCGCGGACCGTGAAGAACGGCTGGTCCAGCAGCAGGCCCAGTTCGGCGTCGAGCGCGGCGCCCACCGGGGCGCAGCCGCCGGCCGCCTTCAGGAACGACCGGTAGGCGCCGGGCAGCCGGTAGCCGAGGTCCTCCTCGACGCCCTGCACCTGCGACTCCGTCACCGCGAGCCCGGACTTGGGGAGCGCGAAGTGCGCCGGACGCGTCTCGTTCAGCGGGCGGGTGCCGCGCTTGGCGTGGTCCACCGCCGCCGTCGCCACCCCGCCGTGGTGCCGCAGCAGCGCCTTCACCTCGACCGGAATCAGCTCGAGCCGCCGGGAGTTCGCCACGTGGTGCCACGTCCAGCCGTGCGGCGTCGCCACCTCCGGCACCGTGTCCCACAGCTCGTGCCCCGACGCCGCGAGCACCGCGTTCGCCGACACGTAGTCCGTGAGCCGCAGTTCGTCGACGCCGAACCCCTCCGGGGGCTCCGCGATCTCGGCCGCGGCGCGCGCGTACGGCGCGAAGTCGGGATGACCGTGCTCGTCGATCCGCACCCCGCGCGGATGGCGGGCCGCCCGCACCGGGTCCGGGAAGTGCACGACCTGCCCGGCATAGGCCGCGTTCGGCGGCGCGGCTTCCTGCCCGAGCCGACCTGTCGTCATGGCGGTTGCCCCCTGCGGCACTCTGTACGAGCCAAGACGCCCCGACCCGTATCCGACTGTCTTCAACGTCACCGACGCCCTTGCCCGCGCCCCGGCGCGGTGCCGACAGCCTATGCGGTACACGTGTGCCGGTCACCGGCCCACCGGACCCCGGCCCTCCGCCCCACCCTCTCGAACACCCCCGCGAGAGCCCGTCAATTGTGTGACCAGCCGTCACCGCACGTGACGGCGGAGTCCCGCCCCAGCGTGTCGCACCGCCCCAGCTTCCGCAGGCGCCACGGCATTTGGCACTCTGTGTCCTCCGGGCGAGGGCCCACGGGAGGGAAGACGACCATGAACACGATGCCGACCGGAGGTACCGACGTGCGGGCCGGCGACCCTCGCATCGGCTGGAGCGACAGCACCGAACCTCCCGCCCCCGCCCTGCTGCACCGCCGCGACGGCATCCTGCCCGCCGTCGCCGCCGCCCTCTCCGTACGCGGCGCCACCCTCACCGGCACCGCCGCCCGCGGCGACCAGCCGGCCCCCCTGCACCACCTCGTGCAGGACTTCCTCGACACCCTCACCAGCGGCCAGCGCGACCGCTTCACCGGACGGTGTGCCGAGACGATCCTCATCTCCCGGCACCTCACCGCGGCCGACGCCACCCGCAGCAGGCGCTCCGCCCGCCGCCCCATGACCAACGGCGAGGCCCGCAAGTCCCTTAAGCACGCCAAGCTCACCGCCCGCCGCATACGCGAGGACGGCGACCCGCTCCACGGCTCCTTCGCCACCCCCTGCCGCGCCTGCGCCGCCCTCAGCGCCCACTTCGGCGTCCGCATCGTCGACCCGGCCGGCACCGGCGACTGACCCCGCCCCGCCCCCGCCGGGCCCCCGAAGCCAGCTCACCAGCACGACGATCGACAGGGCAGATGCACTCCGACCGCACCTCATCCCCCAGGCTCACCGCACCCCACGGGCCGGGCGGCACCGCACCCCGCTTCCCCGGCGCCGTCGACAACGCGCTGCGCACCGCGGGCTGGCACCCCGGCCGCTGGGACATAAAGCAGGCCGAGATCTGGGCCGACACCCTGCGCGAACACCTCTCCCCCGCAGGGCACCGGCACGCCGTCTTCCCCGCCGCCGTCGAAGCCTGGGCCGAGTTCGGCGGACTCCGCGTCACCCCCACCGGCACCGGCCGGCAGATCGCGCCGGCCAACCTCCACCTCGACCCGCTCCAGGGCCTGCACCTCGCCCGCACCCTCGGCGACCTCGGCCGCGCGCTCGGCACCGAACTCAGCCCGCTGGGCGAGGAGACCGACACCGCCGCCCTCCTCGCCATCGACACCCAGGGCCGCGTCTACACCCTCGACCACACCGGCGACTGGTACCTCGGCCCCGACATCGACCACGCGCTGACCGCGCTCATCGCCGGCACCCAGCCCGCCCGCCTCACCACCGGCTGACCCCCGCGGCGCCCTCCCCCGGC
>NZ_WWKH01000967.1:0-2977 GCF_009865595.1 Streptomyces sp. SID1328
CCGTCGATGTGGAACTCCTCGCACCAGTAGACCGCGTTGGCGACCAGGAAGTTGCGCACCTCGGTCCGGCCGAAGTCGAACTCGTAGGTCCCCCAGTCCGGGTGCTCCGCCCGCCGGGAGTCTCCCGGCTCGTACAGCGGGTCCCCGTCGAACCGGGCCAGCGCCCAGTCGTCCTTGGGGAAGTGGGCCGGCACCCAGTCCATGATCACGCCGATGCCCGCCCGGTGCAGCGCGTCCACCAGGAACCTGAAGTCGTCCGGCGACCCGAGCCGCGGGGTGGGCGCGTAGTACGAGGTGACCTGGTAGCCCCACGACCCGCTGAACGGGTGCCCGGCCACCGGCATCAGCTCGACATGCGTGAAGCCCAGGTCCCGCACGTACCCGGGCAGTTCCCCGGCCAGCTCGCGGTAGGTCAGCCCCGGCCGCCAGGACGGCAGATGCACCTCGTACACCGACATCGGAGCCCGGTGCACGGGGGTGTCGCCCCGGTGCGCCATCCACTCGGCGTCGTGCCACGCGTAGCGGGAGGAGGTGACGACCGAGGCGGTGTCCGGCGGGACCTCGGTGAGCCGGGCCATCGGGTCCGCCTTCAGGAACCGGTGGCCGTAGCGCGAGGTGATCTCGAACTTGTACTTGGCGCCCTCACCGATCCCCGGCAGGAAAACCTCCCACACCCCGGCCGCGCCCAGCGAGCGCATCGGGTACTGGGTGCCGTCCCAGAAGGTGAACTCCCCGGCCAGCCGCACTCCTTGGGCATTAGGGGCCCACACGGTGAACCGGGTGCCCTGGACACCTTCGTGGGTCATCGGCTCGGCGCCCAGCGCCTTCCACAGTTCCTCGTGCCGGCCCTCCCGGATCAGATGCAGATCCAGCTCACCGAGCGCGGGCGCGAAACGGTACGGGTCGTGCACCGTCTGCTCGCCGTCGTCGTAGGCCACCACCAGCTCGTACGCCGGGATCTTCGGGTACGGCAGCACGGCCGAGAAGAGACCGTCGCCCTCGGAGACGAGCGGCGAGCGCACTCCGTCGGCCAGAACGCTCACCTCCCGCGCGTTCGGGCGCAGGGCACGGAACAGGACGCCGGCCGGCACCGGGTGGGCGCCCAGCAGCGCGTGCGGGTCGTGATGCGCGCCGCCCAGCAGGCGGTCGCGCTCCTCGCCCACTAGGGCAGTGCCCGAGGTGCGGACGGGGCCCGAGGTCTCGGGCAGTGAGGTGTCGCGCAGTGCCATGATTCAGCCTCTCCACTCGGCGAGCCGCTCGATGGCCGCCATCGGGACCGGAAGCCAGTCCGGCCGGTGTCTCGCCTCGTACAGCACTTCGTACACCGCCCTGTCCGTCTCGTGCGCGCGCAGCAGCGCGTGCTCCTTGCGTGGGTCCCAGCCCGCACGGGCCGCGTAGCCCGCGCAGAACGCCTCCCGGCAGCGGCTCGCCCACTCGGGCCGCCAGGGGCGGCGCTGCCGGGCCGCGTAGTCGAAGGAGCGCAGCATCCCGGCGATGTCACGCACCGGGGACTGCGCGGTCCGCCGCTCGGCGAGCGGACGGGAGGGCTCGCCCTCGAAGTCGATGACGAACCAGTCGGTTCCGGCGCGCAGCACCTGACCCAGGTGCAGGTCCCCGTGGACGCGCTGGGCGGCCGGGCCGGAGTCGCGGGCGGCCAGCGCCCCGAAGGCGGCCCTGAGGCCCGGCACGTAGGGCCGCAGCCCCGGCACCACCCGCGCCGCCGCGTCCAGCCGTACGCACATCGCGTCGGCGGTGACGCCGTTCTCGTCCCCGGCGGCCGCCGGGAACGCCCCGGCCAGCGCGAGGTGCACCTCGGCCATGGCGCCGCCCAGCTCGCTCGCCTCGGTGGTGAAGTCGTCGCCGCGGGCCAGCGCCCCGAGTGCCAGCTCCCAGCCGTCGACCGCGTCCGGCAGGAACGGCTGGAGCACGCCCAGCGTGGCCGGGCGCGGTGCGGTGGTGCAGAACCACGCGACCGGCGCGGGCACCCGCGCACACCCCTGCGCGGCCAGCGCCTGTGGCACCTCCAGATCCGGATTGACGCCCGGCTGGATACGGCGGAACAGCTTCAGGATGTACGAGTCGCCGTACACGATCGACGAGTTGGACTGCTCACTGGTCAGCAGCCGGGGCGCGAGGCCGCCCGGCACCTCGGCGGCCTCGTCCACCTCGAAGCGCAGCGGCCCCGCCTTGCCGGGCTGCCGCAGCCGCTCCAGCAGCAGGTGCGCGCAGCGCGGGTCGTACAGCGCGTCGTACACGGCGAACCCGGCCAGCGGGCCGTGCTCGGCACGTCCGATGCAGGCCCGATCGAGGCCCGGCGCGGGCCGCTCGCGCAGGCCGAGCAGCAGTTGGTAGCAGTCGCCGGGCGGGGGAGTGCCGCCGGGCGTGGGCACAGGTGCGTGCGAGGCGTTCACCAGCAGGTGCAGGCAGCCCGGGAACAGCTCGGTGACGGACAGCACCGAGAGATCGGTGGCCGGGCGGTCCTTGCCCGCGAACCAGCGCTGCAAGGGCAGCCATTCGCGCAGCAGGCCGCCGAGCGAGGCCAGGAGCCCGTCGGCACCGGTCGCCGCCGGGGGGCTGAGGGTGATGGTCTTCGGCATGGTGACGCGTCCTTTCCTCGGCGCCGGGCGCTCAGCGGCGGCGGCCGATGCGGGATGCGGGTCGGGTGAGCCGGAACCAGTAGAAACCGTGGCCCGCGAGGGTCAGCAGATACGGCAGCTCGCCGATGGCCGGGAACTTCACCCCGCCGATCAGCTCCACCGGGTGCCGCCCGTCGAAGGCCCGCAGGTCGAGTTCGGTGGGCTGCGCGAACCGGGAGAAGTTGTGCACGCACAGCACCAGGTCGTCACCGTATTCGCGGAGGAACGCGAGCACCGCCGGGTTGGACGAGGAGAGTTCCGTGAAAGACCCCAGTCCGAAGGCGGGGTTCTGCTTGCGGATCTCGATCATGCGGCGGGTCCAGTGCAGGAGGCTGGACGGG
>NZ_WWKH01000968.1:0-2882 GCF_009865595.1 Streptomyces sp. SID1328
GCCGCCGCCGCGGCGACCGCGCTCGTGGCCGCCCCCGCGGCGAGCGCCGCGCCCCAGCCCATCGTGGGCGGCACGACCACCACCACGACCGCGTACCCGTACGTCATGCAGATCACGGACGCGTCCGGCAGCCAGTTCTGCGGCGGCACCCTGGTGTCCGCCAAGAAGGTGGTCACGGCGGCCCACTGCATGGTCGGCGAGTCGACGAGCAGCGTCCGGGTGGTCGGTGGCCGCACCTACCTGAACGGCACCAACGGCACGGTGAGCCGCGTCAGCAAGATCTGGATCAACCCGGACTACACCGACGCCACCCGCGGCGACGACGTGGCCGTGCTGACCCTTTCGACGTCGATGCCGTACACCCCGGTGTCCTACGTCTCCTCCTCCCAGACGGGCGTGTACGCGGCCGGCACCACGGCCCGCATCCTCGGCTGGGGCACCACTTCGGAGAACGGCGGCTCCTCCAACCAGCTTCGGACCGCGACGGTGCCGACCGTGTCCGACTCCAGCTGCCGCAACTCCTACGGTTCGGACTTCGTCCAGTCCGACATGGTCTGCGCCGGACTCACCTCCGGTGGCGTCGACACCTGCCAGGGCGACAGCGGCGGTCCCCTGATCATCGGGGGCGTCCTGGCAGGGATCACTTCCTGGGGCGAGGGCTGTGCGGAGGCCGGTTACCCGGGGGTCTACACCCGGCTGACCACCTTCTCCAGCCTGGTGACCGCGCAGGTCAACTCGTGACCCGGAAGATTTCCCGAGCACGCTCGGGTGCATGACCAGGGGGGCGCTGCGAGCCACCACGAGCGGCCCGCAGCGCCTCCCTGTCCATTGTTCGCAGGGGTCACTCCCGGGGGCGTGCCGGTGGGCGCGCCAGGCCCCGCGTGCGCCGGTGGCACTCCGGTCCATCCGCCGGGCAGGTGACCCGCCGGGGTGAACCCCCAGGTGGCGGACGGCGATTCCCTACGATCGGGGCGTGTCTCTCTTCACGCTCGAACGCACCGTCCCCCTCTCGCTCGCCGAGGCGTGGCGCCGCCTCACCGACTGGCCCCGGCACGGGGATCTGGTGCCGCTCACCCGGATGACGGTGGTGACGCCCCCGCCGACCGGGGTGGGCACCCGCATCCTGGCCCGTACGGGTATCGGCCCGCTGGTCTTCGACGATCCGATGGACATCACCGTGTGGCGCCCTCCGCTGGACGGCGAACCGGGGTTCTGCCGGCTGGAGAAGCGCGGCCGGGTGGTGCTCGGCTGGGCGGAGATCGAGGTACGGCCGGGGCCCGGCGGGCGGGCCCGCGTGGTGTGGCGGGAGGAGCTGCGTGTGTCCTTCCTGCCCCGCGCCTTCGACGGCGTGGTCACGAGCGCCGCGCAGTGGATGTTCGGACGCGTGGTGAACGGGCTGCTCAGGCGGGAGTGAATCCTCGGCGCGGGACCTGAGGTGCGGGCGGGGCTTGGGCCCGCGTGGGCCTTGGGCGCGCGTGGGACTTGGGCGCGCGTGGGACTTGGGCCCGCAGGGACTTGGGGCGCGCGGACCGTCAGTCCGTACGGCCCGTGACCGCGACCGTCACCCCGAGCCCGACCATGGCGAGCCCGCCCGCGCCGCCGACGGCCGCCAGCCGGCGCGGTGAGCGGGCGAACCAGTCGCGCCCGGCCGAGGCGGCAAGCCCCCAGACGCTGTCGCAGACGAGCGCGATGGCGTTGAACACCAGTCCGAGCAGCAGCATCTGGAGGGGCACCCGGCCCCGAGCGGGGTCGGTGAACTGGGGCAGGACGGCGGCGAAGAACACGATCGTCTTGGGGTTGGCCACCCCGACCACGAACCCGTCCCACAGGGTGCGCGGCCCCCTGTGCGCCGGGGCGTCCGGGGTGAACGCGGCCCGCAGCGAGCCGCGCCGCCGCCACGCGGTCACCCCCAGGTACACCAGGTAGGCGGCGCCCGCGAGCTTGAGCACGGTGAAGGCGAGGACCGAGCGCTCCACGACCGACCCGACACCGAGCGCCACTGCCGCGACGAGCACATACGCGCCCAGCGTGTTCCCCGCGACGGTGGTGAGGGCCGCCCGGCGTCCGTGGGCGAGCGCCCGGCCGACGACGAACAGCACGCTCGGCCCCGGCACCACGATCAGCAGCAGGGACAGCGCGGCGAAGGCGAGGAGCCGGTCGGCAGGAAGCATGCCGTCATGCAAGCACGCCCGCCGCAGGGGCCGTAACCGGTTTTTCCGCACGCGCTCAGGCGGGCGAGCCCACCCCCAGGGGGAGGTCGTGGTGGATCGGGGTGTGGGCGCCGGTCAGCGAGATGCCGGTGCCGCCGCGCCGGGCGGCGACGATCTCCGCCGCGATGGACAGCGCCGTCTCCTCCGGGGTGCGGGCACCGAGGTCGAGCCCGATCGGCGAGCGCAGCCGGGCCAGTTGACGGTCGCTGACGCCCGCCTCGCGCAGCCGCTCCAGCCGGTCGAGGTGGGTGCGCCGGGACCCCATCGCGCCGACGTAGGCGACGGGCAGGCCGAGGGCCAGCCGGAGCAGCGGTACGTCGAACTTGGGGTCGTGGGTGAGGACGCACAGCACCGTGCGGGCGTCGGTCGCGGTGCGCTCCAGGTAGCGGTGCGGCCAGTCGACGACCACCTCGTCGGCCTCGGGAAACCGGGCACGGGTGGTGAACACCGGCCGGGCGTCGCACACGGTGACGTGGTGTCCGAGGAACTTGCCGACCCGGACCAGCGCGGCCGCGAAGTCGACGGCGCCGAACACGATCATGCGGGGCGGTGGGACGGCCGCCTCGATCAGCACGGTGACCGGGCTCCCGCAGCGCGCGCCGCGCGCCCCCACCTCCACGGTGCCGGTGCGGCCCGCGTCCAGGAAGGCGGCGGCCTCGGCGGCGATCGTAC
>NZ_WWKH01000969.1:0-2837 GCF_009865595.1 Streptomyces sp. SID1328
CCGTCCTGGTCACCGCCGCCTGAGGGTCATTCCCCGGCGGTGCGGCGCACGCACTCGGTGACGACCGCGCGGAGGCTGTCCGTGCGGGCCAGGACCGCGCGCTGGACCATCGCGCCGTTGCCGTGCTTCAGCAGGCCCGCGATGGTGTCCTGGACGCCCTCGGCGTCGCCGCGGTCGTCCAGGGCGTCGCGTACGTGGTCGAACAGCGCGCGCACCACCGTCTCCGCCGGGGCGGGACGCATGGTCAGGGGGTGCAGCAGATTCTCCTCCAGGCCGTAGCGGGCGGCCTGCCAGGCGGCGAGCCGGACCAGGGAGGTCTCGAGCCGGGCCGGGGGCTCGCCCGCCTGCCATTCACGGGCGGCCGTCTCCACGAGGGCGCGGCACAGCAGGGCCAGCAGGACCGTGGTGTCCGGGTCCAGGCAGACGTCGGCGACCCGGATCTCGACCGTCGGGTACTGGGCGGAGAGCCGGGCGTCGAAGTAGATCATCCCGGTGTCCCGCAGCACGCCGGTGCCGATCATGTCCCGTACCCGCTCGTGGTACCGGTCGGCGGAGCCGAAGAGGTCCGTCGGCCCGGCCGAGGGCCAGCGGCCCCACATCTGGCTGCGATAGCTGTTGTAGGAGCTGTCCTGGCCCTGCCAGAAGGGGGAGTTGGCGCTCAGGGCGAGCAGGACCGGCAGCCAGGGGCGGATGCGGTCCAGTACGGCCACGCCCTCCTCGTCGGAGTCCACCGAAACGTGCACATGACACCCGCAGGTGAGCTGGTCCGACAGGGTCAGCCCGAAGCGGTCGGCCATCCAGTGATACCGCCGGTCGGGGGTCAGCGCCGGGCTGACCGGCAGGGGAGAGGTGGCGAGGGCGGCCACCGCCGCGCCGGTGCGCCCGGCGAGCCGTCCCGCCTCGGCGCGGCACCTGCGGATCTCGGCCGCCAGCTCGTCGGCCCGGGTCTGCGGGGCCGTGGCGAACTCCACCTGCTGGCGTTGCAGCTCCGGCTCGAAGACCTGCTCCTCGTCCGCCCCGGCGGCCCTGCCGGCCTGCGCCAGCACCGCCGCCGCGACGGCCCGCGGCTCGCCGCTCTCCGCGTCCACCAGGAGGAGCTCCTCCTCCACTCCCACGCTGCGCACGCGGACCGTCCTCCCTGCCCGGTCCGGGGACCGGCCCTCTTTCCTGCGTCCAATCGGTCATTCGGCGCCCGAGCCGGGCTCGGCCATCCTGCGATGGGCCTCGGCCTTGAGCTTGTCGGGGACCACCTTGGCGGCCATACCCTGCGCCTTCGTCATGGCGGACCCCGCGATTACTTTGTCCTTGCCCTCGAAAAGGGCTTCCAGTCCCTCGCGTGCGACCTCGGCGGGGTCGTCCTTCTCCTGCCGGCCGACCTGCGTGTCGTCCATGTCGGCGCGGTGGAAGAACTCGGTCTCGGTGGGACCGGGCATCAGCGCGGTCAGGGTGACGCCGCTGTCCTTCAGCTCGCTCTGCAACGCCTGGGTGAAGGACTGCACGAACGACTTCGACGCGTTGTACACCGCCTGGAAGGTACCGGGCATCGTGGAGGCGATGGACGAGGTGACGAGGATGCGGCCACGGCCTCGGGACACCATCTCGCGCACCACCCGCTTGCCCAGGTGCACGGTCGAGCGCACATTGAGATCGACGATCTCCAGCTCGTCCTCCAGGTCGGTCTCCGCGAACGGGCCGCCCTGGCCCACCCCCGCGTTGAGCACCGCGACATCGAGGGGACGGCCCGTCGCGGTGACCGCCGTCCACAGCTCCTCCGCCTGGTCGTAATGGCGCAGGTCGGCCCGGACCGGCTCCACCGACGCCCCGGTCTCCGCCCGGATGTCCTGGGCCGCCTGCCGCAGCCGGGTGTCGTTCTCGGCGTTGACGATCAGGTCGTAGCCGCGCTCGCCCAACTGCTTGGCCAGCTCGAAGCCGATACCGCTGGACGCGCCCGTGACCAGGGCGAGAGGCTTGAGATCGTTCATGGCCGGGTCTCTTCCTGTACGAGTTCTGCTGTAAAGGGCCGGTGCGGGGCGCGCCTCGCGTACCTCCGCAGTTCCCATATCGGCCGGTCCTGAACGGCGCGAGCACACGGTGGCCCCGATCGAGGGCGTTTCCGTGCTCCCGTCGGGGGGGACTCGCCTTCCATGGTGGCCAACCGCGTGCCGGTCCTGCGGGCCCGCCGGCTGACGCAGACCTTCCTGAGCCGGCCCTACGCGCCGGCGACAGTCCAGGCGCTGCTGCCCGAGGGGCTGGTCGTCGACGAGTTCGAGAACGCCGCGTGGGTCACCCTGACGCCGCTCCTCATGGCCGACGTCCGGCCCGCGGCGCTGTTCTCCCGGAGCGTCGACCACGCATGGGCGGGCGCCACCCGCCCCGTGCGATCCCCGTACCCATCGAACCCCCGACAAGGAGGCCGGACATGAGCGAGCCGACCCCGACCCCGTCCCAGGCAGAGGGCGAGCGGGAACCGGACCCGGAGGAACGCCCTGCCCGCGCAGTCCACCCCGACGTGCCGCGCACCACACCCTCGCAGGCCGAGGGCGAACGGCTGCCGGAGGACGACGAGTAGCCGCCCTTCGCTACCTGAGCGCGTGCACCGCCGCCGCGAACACCGGCGGCATCCGGGACGCCACCGGCACGACGAGCCGGGCGGTCCCCGGTCGGCTGCTCGCGGCCAGCAGCGCCCTGGTCAGCAGGCGGTGGCGGCGCGTGGCCAGCGTCCACTCCCGCTCGTACCGCTCGGGCCGCCCGGCCGCGAGGCACCGTACGGCGGCCTCGGCCGTCGCCAGGGCGAGCGCGACGCCCTCGCCGGTGAGCGCGTCCACATAGCCCGCCGC
>NZ_WWKH01000970.1:0-13385 GCF_009865595.1 Streptomyces sp. SID1328
CTCCGGCACCTTCCTGCACGGCAACTACTGGTCGCCCGAGTCGCCGGGTGAGGTCAACGTCAGCCATGGCTGCGTGGGGCTGAGGGACGTCAAGGGCGGCGGCGCGGACACCCCGGCGGGCTGGTTCTTCGACCGCAGCCTGGTCGGGGACGTCATCGAGGTCGTGCACAGCAAGGACAAGACGGTCTCCCCGGACAACGGCCTCAGCGGGTGGAACATGGCATGGAAGCAGTGGAAGGCGGGCAGCGTGCTCCAGTGACCCGGTGAGCTGCGAAATTCCGGGTCTCGGCGGCTGGTTGAAGTTGCGACTGAACGGTGACATTCGACGGACACCGAGCCCGGAACCCGGCGGCTAGCATGCCCGAATGAGCGCGGGACGCGCCGGGGTGTGGACCTGTGACCAGGTCCGGGAGGGGAGAAGGACTTGAACGTGCGGCCGATATCGGGGGCTTCGGCAGGAACTCGGCACAGGGGTCGTAAGGGGCTGGCGCTCGTGGCGGGGGCGCTCGTGCTGTCGCTGGCCGCCTGCGGCGGCGGTGAGACCACGGGGAGCGGGTCGGACAACGCCAAGAACAAGGACGGCCAGGACAAGCAGTCCTCGGCCGCCGTCACCATCGCGCCCAAGTCCGGTGCCACGGCGGTGGACACCAGCGGCGCGCTGAACGTGAAGGTCGCCGGGGGCCGGCTGACCAGCGTGGTGGTCAAGGACAGCAGGGGCACCGAGGTCGACGGCACGCTCGCCAAGGGCGGCGCCGCCTGGAGCCCCACCCGCCACCTGGCCGCCGCCACCAAGTACACGGTGCACGCGGTCGCCGAGGACTCGCGGGGCCGCAAGGCGGCCGAGGACTCCAGCTTCACCACGCTGACGCCCAAGAACACCTTCATGGGCACCTTCACCCCGGAGGACGGCTCCACCGTCGGCGTCGGCATGCCGTTCTCGCTGCGCTTCACCCGCGGCATCACCGACCCGGCCGCCGTCGAGAAGGCCATCCGGATCAAGACCGAGCCCGCGGTGGACGTCGCGGGCCACTGGTTCGGCAACGACCGCCTGGACTTCCGCCCGGAGAGCTACTGGAAGCCCGGCACCAAGGTCACCGTCGACCTCGACCTGGACGGCGTCGAGGGCCGCGACGGGGTGTACGGCAAGCAGCGCAAGACGGTGAAGTTCACCATCGGCCGCAGCCAGATCTCCTACGTCGACGCCAAGAAGCACACCATGAAGGTCGTGCGGGACGGCAAGACCCTCAAGACCCTCCCGGTCACCACCGGCAAGCCCGGTTACGAGACCTGGAACGGCAAGATGGTCATGACCGAGAAGCTCGCCGTGACCCGGATGAACGGCGAGACGGTCGGCTACGGCGGCGAGTACGACATCAAGGACGTGCCGCACGCCATCCGCCTCACCGACTCCGGCACCTTCATCCACGGCAACTACTGGGGCGGCGGCGCCTTCGGCAACTACAACGCCAGCCACGGCTGCGTGGGCCTGCGAGACGTGCGCGGCGGCTACGACGGCGGGGTCCCGGCGGCCTGGTTCTTCAACAGGTCCATGGTCGGTGACGTGGTCGTCGTGAAGAACTCGCACGACCGTACGGTCTCCCCGGACAACGGCCTCAACGGCTGGAACATGAGCTGGGCGGACTGGAAGAAGTAGGAACTTGGCGAGACGGGCCCGGTGCTGTGAGGAACGGCACCGGGCCCGTCGGCGTTAGTGGCCGTTAACCTGCTGCGCATGACCGTGAATCTCGAAGTCGCCGAAGGCGTCGGAACGCTGCGCCTGGACCGGCCCCCGATGAACGCGCTGGACGTCGCCACGCAGGACCGGCTCAAGGAACTCGCCGAGGAGGCCACGCGCCGCGAGGACGTGCGCGCCGTGGTGATCTACGGCGGGGAGAAGGTGTTCGCGGCGGGCGCGGACATCAAGGAGATGCAGGCGATGGACCACACCGCGATGGTTCTGCGCGCTCGTGCCCTCCAGGACGCCTTCACCGCCGTCGCCCGCATCCCCAAGCCCGTCGTCGCCGCCGTGACCGGGTACGCGCTCGGCGGTGGCTGCGAGCTGGCGCTGTGCGCGGACTACCGTATCGCCGGGGAGAACGCCAAGCTGGGCCAGCCCGAGATCCTGCTCGGCCTGATCCCGGGCGCGGGCGGCACCCAGCGGCTGCCCCGGCTGATCGGCCCCTCCAAGGCGAAGGACCTCATCTTCACCGGCCGCATGGTCAAGGCCGACGAGGCCCTCGCGCTCGGCCTGGTGGACCGGGTCGTCCCGGCCGGCGAGGTGTACGAGCAGGCGCACGCCTGGGCCGCCCGGCTCGCCCAGGGCCCGGCGCTCGCGCTGCGCGCCGCGAAGGAGGCGGTCGACGCCGGCCTGGAGACGGACATCGACACCGGACTCACGGTGGAGCGGAACTGGTTCGCGGGGCTGTTCGCCACCGAGGACCGCGAGCGGGGGATGCGCAGCTTCGTGGAGGAGGGTCCGGGAAAGGCCAAGTTCTTCTGAGGGCAGAGGACGTGCTCTCAGGGCCGGACAAGACCCCTTGCACCTACTGCAATTGACGCATCGTCTGATTCGGCTCTCTCGGCGGGCCGGTTTATGGCAGCCTTAACCGCACCTTAAGTCTGCCTCGCCGAGGGAGCCGCACGCTTGCCCGGAACCGAGTCGTCGCCGCAGGTCGACCGGGCCACGGCCGACCCCGACCTGCCATTGGCATATGCCGAGAGACTGGAGCAGACCGGGGGCGCACGGGGGGCGTATTCCTCCGGATCGGCCCCGGAGCTCTGCCGTGACGGCCATCATGGGTCCATGGCGGGGCTGGATGGCATCGATCAGCCACGGGGACACAGCCGTGCTGCCGCGGCGCGCTGGTCGCCCGCGGTCGAGGACGAACAAGGGCTCAGAGCGCTCGAACTGTTCGGCAACCCCGCGGAGGCGGAGGTTCCGCTCCCGTCGCGCCCCGAGTCCGCCGCCACCGCGCGCAGACTCGCCCAGATCGTGGTCCTGCGGCACTGGGGGCTGACCCCCAAGCTGACCGAGGACGCGGTCTTACTCGTCTCCGAACTCGTGGGCAACGCCGTACGTCACACCGGCGCCCGCGTGTTCGGATTACGGATGCGCCGCCGGCGCGGCTGGGTCCGCGTCGAGGTGCGCGACCCCTCGCGGGGGCTGCCCTGCCTGATGCCGGTGCAGGAGATGGACATCAGCGGGCGGGGGCTGTTCCTCGTCGACAAGCTCGCGGACCGCTGGGGCGTCGACCTGCTGCCCCGGGGCAAGACCACCTGGTTCGAGATGCGGGTCTCCGACCGCTAGGGACAGCCGACTTGGGGCGGGCGGACACGCCCCCGATGGGGTGAGGGTCCACCACCCGTCCCTGCCGGACCGCCATCGTGCGGGGCATGATCACAACTCGTCTGCGGCGCAGCGTCACCGCTGCCGCCCTCTCCCTCGGCGCCGTCCTCGCCACCACGGCCGTCACGCCCGCCGCCGCTCCCGCCGAGCTGAAGACCCGCGCCGCCGCGCCCTCCTGTCCGCAGTTCCAGGACAAGGTGCACGCCGCCGCCGACCGCCGGGTGGACGTCGACCGGATCACCCCGGACCCGGTGTGGCGCACCGGCTGCGGCACCCTCTACCGCAGCGACAGCCGCGGCCCGGCCGTCGTCTTCGAGGAGGGCTTCCTGCCCAAGGACACGGTGAACGGGCAGTACGACGTGGAGCAGTACGTCCTCGTCAACCAGCCCTCGCCGTACGTCTCCACGACCTACGACCACGACCTGTACAAGACCTGGTACAAGTCGGGCTACAACTACTACATCGACGCCCCCGGCGGGGTGGACGTCAACAAGACCATCGGCGACACCCACAAGTGGGCGGACCAGGTCGAGGTCGCCTTCCCCGGCGGCATCCAGCGCCAGTACGTCATCGGCGTCTGCCCGGTCGACAAGGCCACCAAGACCGAGATCATGAGCAACTGCCGGAGCAACCCGTACTACCGTCCCTGGCACTGAGCAGCAGCTCGGCGCCGACGGGCCGATAGCCGGCCGCCAGGAACGCCCGCGTACTCCGGGCGTTCCCCGGCGAAACCTGGGCCCACACCGGCCCGTCGGCCAACTGCCGTGCGGCCAGCGCCAGTCCGCGCCCCGTCCCGGCACCTCCACCCTCCACCTCCAGCGCCACTTCCAGCCGGCCGCCCACCCCGCGCCCCATCACCAACAGCCCGCCGTCGGCCACCCGGACGCGCACCGGGTCCCGGCGCCGGCGCGCGCGGACCACACGGGGGTGCCCGGTGTCCGCGGTCTCCCGCATCGCGAGTGCGGGCGGGCCCGGCAGGGGAGTGCCGACCCAGAGCGCGTCGACGGTCTCCGCGGCGCGGCCGGTGCGGTCCATGAGGGCGGTGAGGAAGCGGGGGTGCATGGGGGCGGCGAGGGGGTCGCAGTCCACGGCGGCCAGGGTGGCGCGTACCCAGGCGGGGTCCTCGTCGGTGAGGACGAGGGTGTGGGCGGTGAACGCCATCACCCCGGCGTCCCGTTGGCAGAGCTGGGGCAGGACGGTCACAGTGCCGTCCGGGGGCAGGAACCGGTCGTCGGCCACCGCGTCGAGCAGTTCCGGCAACGTCTCCATCGTGCCCGCCTCTCGGTCCGGGGGAACCGCTGGTGGTGGGGGGCGTTAATCTGACCAGCGGCAGTACGCCGACACGGTATGAGAAGTACGAGCACAGAGGGGCGGATCGGTGGCGGACATCGAGGAAGCACGCAAGCAGTTCCAGCGGATCGACGCGGACGGCGACGGGTTCATCACCGCCGCCGAGTTCAAGTCCGCGCTCGCCCAGCAGGGCGACTTCAACGTCACCGAGACGGTCGCCGAGGCGGTCATCAAGACCCGTGACATCGACGGCGACAAGGTGCTGACGTTCGACGAGTTCTGGGCCTACCTGAACAAGTGACGCACCCGGCAGGGGTGTCCGCGCCGCGCGGACACCCCTGCCGTCACCTCCCGGTCGCCCACTGCTTGAGCGCGGCCTTGCTGGAGAAGTCCGCCACGTTCTTGTCGTGCGGCTCCGAGGTGTACTGGTGGAACTTCCAGTCCGCCTTGATCCGGGGCTTGCCGGCGCTGACGTAGTCGGCGATCCACAGCCCGTCGCCCGCGTACGACGTGGTGTCGATGTTCAGCCAGTAGTCCCGGTTGGTGTACAGCACCACCCGGTTGTCCGGCCGCAGACTGCGCAGCTTGCGGATGAAGCTGTCCTTCTCCGCGTTGCTCGCGTGCGTGCCGTCACCGGTCACCTCCCAGTCGACAGCCAGGATGTCGCCCGGCCGGTCGGGAGCGTGACTGAGGAAGTACTCGGCCTGGTCGGTGAGGTTGCCCGGCCACAGGAAGTGGTAGAAACCCGTGACCAGACCCGCGTCCCGCGCCGTCTTCGTCTGGGCCGCGAGTCTCGAGTTGACGTACGAACGGCCCTCCGTCGCCTTGATGAAGGCGAACGAGAGTCCGTCGGTCTCGTACGACGAGGACTGATACGCGCTGACGTCGATGCCATGGAGCATGAAGGTCTTGTGCCCCCACCGCCACCTCTCGGAACCTCCCGCCTTCGCGCCTGTCGACACGTCTCCGCACCAACCTCGGCTCTTCCTAGGTCAATTGACGGTGAAGAACCCCTTGACTTTCTGAGCAGGTACGAAGAAAACTTCTCGAAGTTGCCGCAGTGTGTCCACAGGCGCCCCGGAGATGTCCGGCGGACCCGCGCACCGCGTGCCCTTCCCGCGACGCCCTCGGATTCTCCGAGCGGCGTCGTACTCGTTCTCGCCGCTCAGCGTCTCTGCGCTCAGCGTTTCTCTGCTCATCCGCGTACGACGGGGGTGCGAACGTGTTGCCCGAGACAGAAGCCTTACGCACGGCGGAAGCCACGGTGTCGACGTGCGTCGTCATCAAGATCGGCAGTTCCTCCCTGGTCGAGGGCGCGGGGGTGGACGCCGCCAAGGCGGACGTCGTGGCCGGCATGGTGCGGCGGCTGCGGGACGAGGGCCTGACCACCGTCGTCGTCGCCTCCGGCGCCATCGCGCTCGGCCGGGACACCCTCGGTGACGGTCCCGGCGAGGCCGGGACCCGCCGACAGGTCATGGCCGCCCTCGGCCAGGGCCCGCACTTCCAGGCCGTCGGCGCCGCCTTCGCCCGGCATGACCTGACCTGTGCCCAGTTCCTGCTCACCCCGCGCGACATCTGGGAGCCCGAGCACGGCGCCTCCGTCCGCGCGGCCCTGCTGCAGACCCTGGCGGCGGGCGTAGTACCGGTCGTCAACGAGAACGACGCGATCATGGTGCGCAACAACGACGTGCTCGCCGCCCTGCTCGCCGCGCGCCTCGGCGCGCGCACCCTGATGCTGCTCACCGACGTGGACGGCCTCTACGACCGCAACCCCCGGCTGCACCCCGACGCCCGCCGCATCGACGTCGTGGAGACCATCACCGCCGGCCTTGAGGCGGCAGCCGGCGGCGCCGATTCCGCGCACGGCACCGGCGGAATGGCGGCCAAGCTCGGCGCCGCCCGCATCGCCACCCGCAGCGGCGTACCCACCGTCATCGCCCGCTTCGACGGCGCCGACGCGGCCGTCGAGGCATGCCGGGGCCGACCGCGCGGCACTCTGGTGCGCGCCACCAGGACGGCCGACCCCCTCCAGGCGCTGTGGTGCGCCTTCGCCCAGCCCCCCGGCGGCCGCCTGGTCTGCACCCCGGACGGCGAGGCGGCGCTCGCCGCCCGCGGACCGCTCGACCGGCAGGGCGTCGCCGCCGCCGACGGCGACTTCCCCGCCGGGACCGTCATCGACCTCGTCACGGCACACGGTGACCTCCTCGCCCGCGGCCGCGCCCGCGAAAGCGCCAAGGAGATCACCCGGCTCCCCGCCGGAGCGCCGGTGCTGCATCCCGATGAATACGTCAGCCTGCTGGAGGTAGAACCGTGTCCGTGATCGACATCTGCCGTGCTGCCAAGGAGGCCGCCGCCGAACTCCGCGTCCTGCGGACGGAGGTGAAGGACACCGCGCTGAACGCCATGGCGGACGCCCTGGAGATCCACCGCGAGCGGCTCATCGAGGCCAACGCCGTGGACGTGGAGAAGGCCCGCGCCGCCGGAGTCTCGGCCACCCTCGTGGACCGGCTGACGCTGACCGACTCCCGGATCGCCGGCATGGTCCGGGCCATCCGCGTCATCACCGGCCTGCCCGACCCGGTGGGCCTCGGCGTCGGCCGCCAGGAGCGCCCCAACGGGCTGGTCATCGAGCAGGTGCGCGAACCCCTCGGAGTGGTCGCCGTCATCTATGAGGCCCGCCCCAACGTCACCGCCGACGTGGCCGCGCTCTGCCTGAAGTCCGGCAACGCGGCCGTGCTGCGCGGCTCGTCCATCGCGTATCACAGCAACGCCGCCATCATCGAGGTCCTCCAAGAGGCCCTGGCCGGTGTCGAGGGCGTCCCGGACAACGCCGTGCAGCTCATCCACGACGTCTCCCGAGAGGCCGCGCTGGAACTGCTCCGTGCCAAGGGCTACATCGACCTGCTGGTGCCGCGCGGCGGGCCGGAGCTGATCCGCACGGTCGAGGAGAACGCCACCGTCCCCACCGTCATCGACGGCGACGGCAACTGCCACACCTATGTCGACGCCACCGCCGACCGAGAGATGGCCACTGCCATCGTCGTCAACGCCAAGACCTCACGGCCCAGCGTGTGCAACGCGATGGAGACACTGCTGGTCCACCGCGACCTCGCCGAGGAGTGGCTGCCCGGTGCGCTGGACGAGCTGAAGGGCCTCGGTGTGGAGGTGCGCGGCTGCGAGCGCGTGCGCGCGGTGTGGCCGGCGGCGGTGCCGGCCGAGGAGAAGGACTGGGGAACCGAGTACCTGGACCTGATCCTCGCGGTGAAGGTCGTCGACGACTTGGACGAGGCCATCACCCACATCGGCAGGTGGGGCACGATGAACGCGGACGGCATCGTCGCCCGGGACATCGCCGTCGCGCAACGCTTCACCCGCGCCGTCAGCACCGGCTCCGTCTTCGTCAACACGTCCACCCGCTACTCCGACGGCGGCGAGTTCGGCTACGGCGTCGAGATCGGCGTCTCCACGCAGAAGCTCCACAGCCGCGGCCCGATGGGCCTGGAGTCGCTGACCTCCGTCAAGAACGTGGTGTGGGGGAACGGACAGGTCCGTGTCCTCTGACGGCGCCGGGACCCTCGGCCGCGGCCGTCCCGGACGGCTCGACGCCATCGGCCAGGCATCCTCCATCGCCGTCAACAACCTCGTCTACGAGATGAAGGAGGCGGGCCGGGACGTCATCACCCTTTCCCTCGGCGAAGCCTTCTTCGACCTTCCGCTGCCGGCGTTCGCCGCGGGCACGGGCGTCGACCTGCACCACTACACCCACTCACGAGGCGTGCCCCGCCTGCGCGAGCGACTCGCCGGGTACTACCAGGACCAGTGCCGGGTCCCCGTCGACCCCGAGCGCGAACTCATCGTCACCGCGGGTTCCAAGATGGCCCTGTTCATGGCGCTGCTCGCGGTCGTGGACCCCGGCGACGAGGTACTGGTCCGCGAGCCGCTGTGGGTCAGCTACCCCGATCAGATCCGGCTGGCGGGGGGCGTCCCGGTGGCCGTCCCGCACCAGGTGCCGGTCGGCGAGCTGAAGAACCACATCACCCCCCGCACCCGCGCCATCGTCGTCAACAACCCGCAGAACCCGTCCGGGAATCTGCTCACCGCCGACGAGGTGGCCGAACTGCACCGACTCGCCGACCGGTACGGGCTCATCCTCATCGCGGACGAGGCGTACAACGAATTCGTGCCGCTGGGAGCCGAGTTCATCTCCCTCGGGGTGTGCGACCCGGAGAAGCGGCACACGGTGATCTGCAACTCGATGTCCAAGAACTACGGGATATCGGGGTGGCGGGTCGGCTACCTCATCGGAAACGGCGCCTTTCTCGACGACGTGCTCAAGCTTCAGCAGCACATCGTCACCTGCGCCCCCTCGATCCTGTGCCACTTCCTCGCCGACCACTTCACCCGCCTGCTCGCGGTGACCCGCCCGCAGATCCAGGAAGTGGTCGCCCGGCGCAACCGTGTGGAAAAGACGCTCACCGCCGCCGGGATCGAGACCCTCTCCGGGGACTCGACTTTCTACTTGTTCGCCGACATCGGCCGCACCGGCGCCGACAGCGAGCGGTTCGCCCGCGACCTGCTGCTGGACCACGGGGTCAGTGTCGTCCCGGGCAGCGGGTACGGCGCCTCCTGCGCCGGATTCGTACGCGTCTCCGTCGGGGCCGAACCGGAGGCACGCGTGAGTGCCGGGATCGACCGGCTGATCACGGCCGCGGTTCCGGCCCGCCGATGAGCGGGGCACGACCTCCCGGCCTCCGGCACGGCACGACAGCAGCGAGAGAGAAGAAGGACATGAGCGACAGCCAGGACACCGTGACCTACCAGGTCGTCGTCAACCACGAGGAGCAGTACTCGATCTGGCCGGTGGACGATCCGATGCCTCCCGGCTGGACGGCGAGCGGGCCCTCGGGCACCAAGGCCGAGTGCCTCGCCCACATCGAAGAGGTGTGGACCGACATGCGTCCGCTCAGCCTGCGCCGCCACATGGAGCGGGCGGAAACGGCGGGCGAGCGGTGAGGCAGCGCGTCTCCCTCCTCTGGAGGTATCTGCACGGCCACCGCGGCCGTGCGTCCGTCCTCGGGGTCCTGGTCCTGGGCAACGTCGCCCTGACCGTGCTCAACCCGCAGTGGCTGGGCCGCTTCATCGACGGAGCCGAGGACGGGCGGGGGGCCGACGCTCTGGTCGACATCGCGCTCGTGTTCATCGCGCTCACCGTGCTCAACCAGTGCGTGGTCGCCGCCGCGGGTTACCTCGCCGAGGACCTGAGCTGGCGCGCGACCAACACCCTGCGCACCGACCTCGCCGAGCACTGCCTCGACCTGGACATGTCCTTCCACAAGGAGCACACGCCGGGCGAGCTGATCGAGCGCATCGACGGCGACGTGGCCACGATGGGCAACTTCTTCTCCACGTTCGTCTTCCATGTCTTCGCCAACGCGGTCCTCGCCGTCGGCATCGTCGGTGTGAGCTTCTTCGCGGACTGGCGTACCGGTCTTACCCTGCTGGTGTTCGCGCTGCTCGTGCTGCCGCTGGTCCGCATCGCCCAGCGGCGCGCCAAGCCGTACTTCACCGCCATGCGGCAGACCAATGCCGAGATCTCCAGCTTCCTGGAGGAGAGCGTCACCGCCACCGAGGACGTGCGGGGCAACGGCGCCGAACGCTACGTCATGACCCGCCTCGACGGCCTGCTGGACCGCTTCCGCAAGCTGATGAAGGTCGAGGCCATCGCCGTACGCGCCTCCTCCAGCGTGCTGGAGACCAGCGTCTCCCTGGCGACCGGCGGCATCTTTGCCCTCGGCGCCTACCTGATCTCGCACGGCCGCATGGAGCTCGGCCAGCTCTACGTGTCGTACTTCTACACGAGCATGCTCTCCATGGCGCTCTTCCGGATCGCCTACCGCGCCGACGGACTTCAGGTCGCCCTCGCCGGCATGGACCGCACCGCCGAGATCCTCGACACCGAGAGCCGGGTCAAGGACACCGGGACCACGCCGTTCCCCGCGGCGCCGGTCACCGTCGAGATCGACCACGTGCACTTCTCGTACGTGGCCGGACGCACCACCCTCGACGACGTCAGCCTCACCATCCCCGCCGGGCAGTCGCTGGCGCTGCTCGGCCGTACCGGCAGCGGCAAGACCACCGCGGCCCGGCTGCTGCACCGGGCGATGGACGCCGACCGGGGCGCCATCCGCTTCTCCGGGGTCGACATCCGCGACATCCCGCTGGACGATCTGCACCGGCACGTCGGCGTGGTCACCCAGGACGTGCACATCTTCCGGGCCACCGTCCGCGACAACCTCACCATGTTCGACCCGGACATCACCGACGAGCAGGTGTGGAAGGCGCTCGACGGGCTCGCCGTCGCCGACTGGATCAGACAGCAGCCCGACGGGCTCGACACCGTCCTGGAGGGCGGCACCGGTGCCCTGTCCGCCGGACAGGCCCAGCTCATCGCGCTGGCGCGGGTGTTCCTGCGCGATCCGGCCGTGGTGATCCTGGACGAGGCGTCCTCCCGGCTCGACCCCGCCACAGAACAGCTCACCGGCCGCGCGACGGCCGAACTCATGGAAGGCCGGACCACGCTGGTGATCGCGCACCATCTGTCCACCATCAAGGACCTGGACCACGTGGTGATCCTCCAGGACGGTCGGGTCCGCGAGGCCGGGGAGCGGGCCGCGCTCGCTGCCGACCCCGCGTCTCACCTGTCCTCCCTGCTCGCCGGGAGTGCCGCGTGAAGGCGTACCAGACCTTCGGCCGGGTGGTGCGTTCCGCGCCCGGACCGTTCACCGCCAACTTCCTGCTCCAACTGGTGCGCAGCGGCATCCTCGTGGTGCCCGGCCTGATCGTGCGGGAGATCTTCAACCGGCTCTCCGACGACGCGCCGCTCACCAGCGGGCTGTGGCTGCTGATCGCCCTGCTGGTCGCGGTCGCCCTGGTCCGCGTCGGCGGCCTGCTCGCCTGTGTCGCCTACGACGGGATCTGCGAGGCCCACGGACAGGCTCTGCTCACCCGCAGCGCCGTACGCGCCCTGCTCGCCCGGCCCGGCGCCACGGCGCTCCGGATGCCTGCCGGGGACGCGGTGAACCGGCTGGTCTCCGACACCGCCAATGCCGCATCCATGGTCGGTTACACCTTCATGGTGTCCGGCGCGGCCGTGCAGGCGCTGGGCGCGCTCGTCATCATGCTGCTCATCGACCCCGTCGTCACGGCTGTCGTGTGTGTGCCTCTGGTGCTCGCCGGGATCGTCATCAACATTGCCAGCAAGCGCATCCGCAAGTACCACAGCGGCAGCCGCGCGGCCGCGGGCGAGGTGAACGCCTTCCTGGGGGAGATGCTCGGCTCGGTGCAGGCCATCCGGCTCGCTGGGGCAAAGGGGCAGATCATGTCCCGGCTCGGCACCCTCAACGAGGACCGGCGCAAGAAGACCCTGCAGAGCCGGCTGTTCACCGACGTCTTCCTCGCCTCGGTGTGGACCAACACCTCCGCCCTGGGCACCGGTGTCGTCCTCGCGCTCACCGCCAAGAGCATCACCGACGGCAGCTTCACCGTCGGCGACCTCGCCCTGTTCGTCATCTACGTCGGCTGGGTCACCGACTTCACCTCGCTGTTCAGCCAGAACCTCGCCCTGTACAAGGCGTCCGGAGCCTCCCTGGAGCGGCTGGAGGAGGTCGCGCCGGGCGCGGTGACCGGTGTGCTGGAGCCCGACCCGGTACGGCTGCCCGCCCCCCGCGAGGAACTGCGCACCCTGGAGGTGGAGGGGCTCACCTGCCACTACCCCGGCTCCGCCAACGGCGTCGACGACATCAGCTTCCGCCTGGCACAGGGCCAGTTGGTCGTCCTCACCGGCAAGACCGGCTCCGGCAAGACCACCGTGCTGCGCGGGGTGCTCGGCCTGCTGGAGCGCGAGGGCGGCCAGGTGCGGTGGAACGGCGAGGACAGCAGCCGGCTCGCCCCGCCCCGCGCCGCCTACACCCCGCAGGTGCCGCGCCTGTTCTCGGCGCCGGTGCGGGAGAACATCGAGCTGGGCGGGACGGAGGACGAGGACGCGCTGCGCGCGGTGCTGCGCACTGCCGTCCTGGAGGAGGACGTGCGCTCCCTCGACGACGGTGTGGACACGGTCGTCGGCCACAAGGGGACCAAGCTCTCCGGTGGCCAGGTCCAGCGCGTCGCCGCCGCCCGGATGTTCGCCCGCGAGCCCGAACTGCTCGTCTTCGACGACATCTCCAGCGCGCTCGACGGCCCCACCGAGCGTCGCCTCTGGCAGGGCCTGCGCGAGCGCCGCGCGGCCGCGCCGCTGACCTGCCTGGCCGTCTCCCACCGCCGGGAGACCTTCCGCGAGGCCGACCACATCGTCGTCCTCGACGAGGGCCGGGTGGTGGCCCAGGGCACGCTCGACGAACTGCTCGGCACCAGTGACCGCATGCGTGAGCTGTGGGAGGGAAGAGCTGATGAACCTCAGCCTGACAACGCGTAGGAAAGCCACCGAGGTCTTCCTCACCGACCTGGGCGACGGCACGTACGGGCTGCCCGCGCACGAGGCGTCCATGCCCACGGAGATCCGCGCTCACCTCGCCTCGGAACACGGCCTCGACACCGTCTACCTCGGCCCCCTCGCCCACCGGCCCGACGGGGTGCGGGTGCACGCGCTGGAGGCCCGCGGCGCCGACGACGCGAGGGGGGACTGGTACGACGCGGCGCGGCTGGCGCAGCTGGCGTTCGCACCCGGCCAGCCCGCCGGGCTCGTCGCCGACCG
>NZ_WWKH01000971.1:0-2476 GCF_009865595.1 Streptomyces sp. SID1328
CGGTAAAGTCGAATACGATTCGAGATCGGAAGCTGGGGAAGTGAGGGAGAAGATGGCGAACGCGGTGGGAGCTGTGCGCGAGGAGAGCCGTGACGTCGTGGTCGTCGGCGCCGGAATGGCCGGGCTGATGGCGGCCACGGCTCTCGACGGCAAGGCCGACGTCGTCGTGCTGGAGGCGTCGGAACGGGCGGGTGGACGCGTCGAGACCGTACGTAAGGGTGACTACTGGATCAACGTCGGAACGCAGTTCACCGAGGGAACCGGGCCGCTGATCGACGCGCTGCATCACCACGGCATCGAGATGGGGTCGCTGGCCGGCAAGAGTGTGGCGCTGGTGCTCAACGGGGGGCTGGTCGACACGTCCAGGCTCTTCTCGCTCATGTTCCGTACGCGGATGAGCTTCCTGGACCGGGTCGGGATGGCCTTGGTGGGCGCTCGTATCGTCTCAGCCGTGCCGTTCCTGGAGTCGGACAGTGAGATCGCGAAGCGGGTGCGTGCCAAGCTCGACCGGCGGCTCGCGTCGGATCTTCTGCGCGGTGTGCGCTCGGAGTTGACCCGAGAGGTCGTCCGGTCGTGGTCGGGGCAGTGGATGGGATGCGAGCCCGGGGAAACGGCGGCGACGCAGCTGGTGACATCGATCGGAATCGCCTTGGCCGATCCGGCGAAGGTGCCCAACTTCGCGCTGCCGCTGGGGGGTAACCAGACCCTGACCGACATCCTCGCCGCCGACCTCGGTGAACGTCTGCGGCTCGGGGCGGGCGTTCGGTCCGTGGAGGCGGCGGCGGACGGTGTGGTCGTCCATTACGTCGACGCGGACGACGGCGTGGTGCGGGTGCGCGCGAAGCGCGCGATCGTCGCGGTGCCCAGCGATGTCGCGAAGCGGATCCTTCCGGGACTTCCGCAGACGTACCGCAACGCGTTCGACGACATTCGCTACGGCCGTTACGTCGTCGTCGGCTTCTTCACCGAGGAGGAGGGGCCCCAGCCCTGGGACGACTTCTTCGGCGTGTCCACGCCCCAGCTCTCGTTCCAGGCGATGTTCAACCACGCCGCCGCCCTTCGCAAGGGCGGCATCCGCAAGCCGGGCGGCGCGCTGGCCTGTTTCGCCGGCGGTGCCGCGGCCGACGACCTCTTCGAGCTGCCCGACGAGGAGATCACCGCCCGGTTCGCGCGTGACCTGGTCTCGGTCTACCCCCAGCTCCGGGGCAGGCTCGGCGAGGGCGTCGTGCGCCGGCACCACCGCGTGGTCCCCTTCTGGGCTCCGGGCCGCCGGGCATCCCTGCCGACGCTGCGGACTCCCCTCGGCCCGATCCATCTGGCCGGGGATTACCAGCTCGACATGCCTTCACTGGCTGACGCGGCGACTTCGGGGGAGAGGGCGGCGAAGGCGGTCCTGGCGAGCCTGAAAGGCTGACCTAGGCCAGCCGATCCTGGAGATCGGGCAGAGAGCCGGCGAGCGAGCGGAAGCCGTTCTCCCGGAGGCCGATCCGTGGGTTGGCGAAGGGGTCTGCTCTCAGGTTGCCCGGAAGAACCCCGGCTCGGTCTCCGTCACCAGGCCCTTGGCTGTCAGGCGGGCCAAGTGGTGGATTGCGGTGCGGCGTTCAACCGGGTCCACATGTGGTCCGGACACACGTGGCCGGTACACAAGGCGGTGCTCGGCGATCTCGGGGACGGTCCTCGGCTCGGCGAGGAGGGCCAGCAGTGCTGCCTCCCGCCGTTCGACCACCTCCGCGAACTCGGCGAGCCCGCGCCGGAATTCCGGGGCACCTTCGATCACGCCCTTCTGGTGGGCGGTGCCGTACCAGCGGGCGTCGATGTCCGCGCACCGGCGCATCGACGCCTCGAAGTCCGTCAGATCGCTGCGGGTGTCGCCGTAGAACGGGCCGAACGAGGTGAGGTCGATGTCCGCGACGAACAGGAAGCCGTCCGGTTCGATCAGGAAGCCGCTGTGGCCCGGTGTGTGGCCGGGGAGGTGGACCACCGTGACCGTGCGGCCGCCGAGGTCGAAGACGGTGCCGTCGGTGAAGCCGAGCGCTTCCGGACGTCCTGTCACATGGAAGTCGTCGCGCAGCATCCGGTCGGCGGCGCGGGCCTCCTCGGGCGGGTAGCCGAACCCGGCGACCATGAGCTCGCGGGACCGGAGCGGGCCGAGGTCGCCGACGTGGATGTGCACCGGCACGTCGTAGCTGCCGAGCCCCGCGATGTGGTCCTCGTGCGCGTGGCTCACGAGGACCGCATCGGCGGGCGGCGCGCCGTTGACGAGAGACAGCGAGGGGTCGACGACCAGCGTGGCGTCCGTACCGCGTACGAGGAGCGAGTTGGCGTACGGATACGCGCCGCGCCGGGCGCCGACCAGCACCGTGACCTCGCCGTAGGTCTCCTCGGTGTATTCCCCGCCCATGTGCGGCCACCCCACCCTTCAGCTCACGCACTGAAATTCGAATCGCAGTCGAAACCGTAGCAGTGCCCGCCGAGC
>NZ_WWKH01000972.1:0-5526 GCF_009865595.1 Streptomyces sp. SID1328
GGACGTACTCGGGTCTGGGGCCGGTGCGGCGAGAGGGCGTGCATGGCGTCGCGCGGCAGACGGGAATTGTCAGACAGGGCCTAGAGGCCGGGGAGCAGTCCGGTGACGGGGGCGGCGAGGTCGGTGAGCTGGTGCAGTTCGTTCAGCCGGTTCAGCTCGCTCACCTGGTTCAGGCCGCGCAGCTGCTCGCCGACGCGCGGGACCTGGCTCTGGGCCCGGGGCGGGAGTTCGCTGAGGGCGACGTCGTCCAGCACGGTCATCGGGTTGAGCTGCCCGTTGGCCGGCGCGCTCGCGTCGGCCGCGTTCGCCATGGGTGCGGCAAGGCCCGTGACACCGACGGCCAGACCGACGGCGGCGACGATGCGTCGTGTTGAGATCATGCCTTGAGCAACGTCCGTACCCCCGTGCCGGACACGGTCGGTGGCCGGGGCTCACCCGACAGACGGACCCGGTCCGCTTGCGTTTGCCGTCGCCGCCGGGGCGGAGGAGTCTCGGATGTGGGCCCCCGCGGTCCGCCGCCCGCCGGGCCGCGGGCGTACGAAGGAGGTCACCATGGGCAGCAAGAAGGATTCCGGCTTCACCACGGAGGCACTGCGCGAGGCCATCGAAGCGGACTCCCAGGACGGCCTGCTCGCGCTGTACGAGGACGACGCGCAGATCCGCGTCATCGACCACGCCGACCAGCCGAGCCACCCCAAGGTGCTGCGCGGCCGGGGCGAGATCGAGGAGATGCTCGCCGACATCTACAGCCGCGAGATGATCCACCGGCTCGACCAGTGCGTCATCGACGGCGACCACGCGGCGTTCACCGAGTCCTGCCAGTACCCCAACGGCGACAAGGTCTTCGCCGAGTCGATGCTCACGCTGCGCGACGGCCGGATCTCGGACCAGATCCTCATCCAGGCATGGGACGAGTAGGCGCGAGGCTCACGCGGGTCCAGGTCAGCTCCCCGCTGACCTGGACCTTCTCCGCCCGGCTGGGGACGGGCCCGCCGCCGGGCTCCCGGCACTCCGTACTGCCCCCGCCGGGGCTGCCGCGCCGGCACCGGCACGGCTGAGCGGGTCAGGGGGTGAGGACCATCCGGAAGCGGGCCTTGCCCGCGAGCATCTTCTGGAAGGCGGAGTCGACGTCGTCCAGCGGCACGGTCTCGGTCATCGGGCGGATGCCGTGCAGGACGCTGAACTCCATGGTGTCCTGCACGTCCTGTGAGGTGCCGGAGGGGTGGCCCCTGACCTCACGGCCGGCCATCAGGAGCTGGACCGGACTGATGTCGATCGGCTCCATGGCGGCGCCGATGACGACGAGCTGGCCGCGCGGGGAGAGGCCCTCCATGGTGGCCGACATGGCGTCGGAGTTCCCGGCGGTGGCCAGCACCACCTTGGCGCCGCCGAGCGCCTGGAGCGCCTCGGCGACCGCGGTCCCCGACGTGCTGTCGATGTAGTGGTGGGCGCCCAGTTCCCGCGCGAAGTCCTCCTTCCCGGCCCCGCGCGCGATGGCGACGGTCTCGAACCCCATCGCGGCCGCGTACTGCACCCCGAGGTGCCCCAGGCCGCCGACCCCGAGAACCGCGACCAGGTCTCCGCCGGGCCGGGCGTCCGTGTGCCGCAGGGCGTTGAAGGTGGTGACGCCCGCGCAGGCCATGGGCCCCGCGTCGACGGCCTCCAGTCCCTCGGGGATGCGGGCGAGCGCGTCGACGGGCACGATCACCTGCTCGGCGAAGCCGCCGTCGTAGGCCCAGCCGGGCACCTGGAGGCGGACGCAGGTGATGAAGTCGCCCTCGCGGCACGGCTTGCACCAGCCGCAGCTCCCGCCGAACCAGCCGACCGCGACCCGGTCCCCGACCTTCCAGTCCCGTTCCGCCGTGCCCTCCCCCAGCTCCGCGATCCGCCCGGCGATCTCGTGCCCGGCGACCTCGGGGAAGGAGATGCCCGGCAGCCCGCCCTCGACGAACATGGCGTCGCTGTGGCAGACCCCGCACGCCTCCACGGCGATCCGCACATGGCCGGGGCCCGGCTGCCGCACCTCCCGTTCGACCAGCTCGAAGCCGCCGCCGGGTTCCGTCACCTGCGCCACTCGGTAGGTACTCATACGCCTCTCCGGAGAACGTCGCAAAGGCCCGCGCGGGCCCTCGCTCCAGCAGACCAGCAGTACGCCGATCGCGCGCGCCGACGCGGGGGCCGGGGTTACGGGAGGGTGTGCGTGGTGACGTCGGTCAGGGCGCCGTCCGCCACGGTGGCGGTCATGTACGTGGCGTGCGGCTGGCGTCGGCGGTCGGTCGGGGAGCCGGGGTTGAGCAGGCGGAGGCCGCCGGGGGCGGTGGTGTCCCAGGGGATGTGACTGTGCCCGAAGACCAGGACGTCCAGGTCGGGGTAGCGCTCGGCGCAGCGGGCCTCGCGGCCTCGGGTGGGCCCGGTCTCGTGGACCACGCCGAAGCGCAGGCCGCCCAGCTCGGCGTACGCCACCTCGGGCAGCCGGGCGCGCAGGTCGTCGCCGTCGTTGTTGCCGTACACGCCGATCAGGCGGCGGCTCTCGGACTCCAGCAGGTCCAGGGTGGCGGTGTCCACCCAGTCGCCGGCGTGGAACACCACGTCCGCGTGCGGGAGTTCGGCGAGGAGGCGGTCCGGGAGCCGCTTGGCCCGCTTCGGGAGGTGGGTGTCGGACATGAGAAGAAGGCGCACGTCTCCAGCGTAGGGAAGCACAATGGACAGGTAAAACTGAACAGTCCGAACTGGACAGGCTGGGCTGAGGCTCATTACGGTGGCGGGCATGGTCCACATCTCCGGTTCGGCCGCCCGCGCGGCACGCGAGCTGCGGGTGGTGTTCAGCCGGCTGCGCCGCCGTATCCGTGAGGTGGCGCGGGACGCCGATCTCACGCCCCCGCAGGAGTCCGCGCTCTCCCTGGTCGGCAAGCACGGCGCCGCCACGGCGAGCGCGCTCGCGGCGGCCGAGGGCGTTCGTCCGCAGTCCATGGCGGCCACGCTCGCCGCGCTGGACCAGCAGGGACTCATCCGCCGCGCCCCCGACCCGGACGACGGCCGCCGTCAGCTCGTCACCCTCACCGAGGCGGGCCGGGCCCGCGTGGAGGGCAACCGGCAACTGCGCGAGGAGTGGCTCGCCCGCGCCTTCCAGGACCGGTTCACCGAGGAGGAGCGGGAGACGGTGCTGACCGCGCTGGAGCTGCTGGAGCGGCTGTCCCGCCCCTGAACACCGGGCCCTCCCCGGCCCCCCATCCTTTTCGAAAGGCCGACGCATGTCCGTCACCACGCTCGACCCCCGTACCGCCCTCGTCGTGATCGACCTCCAGGCCGGAATCACGGCGATGCCCGTCCAGCCGCACAGCGCCGCCGACGTGGTGGCCCGCAGTGCCGAGCTCGCCGACGCCTTCCGCGCCCGTGACCTGCCCGTGGTGCTGGTCCGGGTCTCCTTCGCCGCCGACGGTGCGGACGCGGTGCCCGGCCGCACCGAGCGCCAGGCTCGGGGCCTGTCCTTCCCCGAGGGCTGGGACGTGATCGTGGACGAGCTGACCGGGCACGCCGGGGACGTCCTGGTCACCAAGCACAACTGGAGCGCCCTGTTCGGCACCGACCTGGAGGTGCAGCTCCGCCGCCGGGGCGTCACGCAGATCGTGCTCACCGGCATCGCCACCAGCATCGGCGTCGAGTCCACCGCCCGCGACGCGTACGCGGCCGGCTACCACGTCACCCTGGCCACCGACGCCATGGCCGACGCCGACGCGGACGCGCACACCAACAGCGTCGAGCGGATCTTCCCCCGTCTCGGTGAGAGCGGTACGACGGCGGAGATCCTCGAACTGCTGGCCAAGACCCACGCCTGAGCACCCCCGGCGGGCCCGGCATCCACGGGGTGCCGGGCCTTTCCGCCGCCGTCGTCCGGTCAGTCCCCGGCGGCCGCGGCGCGTTCCACCTCGGCCTCGACCTCGGCGCGGGACCTCCCGGTGTCACGGGCGTACTCGCTGAGCGCGGTCTGCACATCGCGGGCCAGGTCGCGCCAGGCGCGCAGGGCTGTCTCGTACGTCCCGGACTGCACGCCGGTCATCGCCTGCTCGGCCGGGGGCCCGTAGGCGTCCCGCAGTTCCCTCACGGTGGCGTGTGCCGCGGCCGCCGCGCGCTGCTTCTGGACCAGTTCTTCAAAGGTGTGTGCCACACCAACCGACCCTAGGCACGCCGGGCGAACCCGCCACTCGGGGCCGCCGTCCGCGCCGTCCGCCGGGGCCCGTCCCCCGGCGTCGTCGCCCGCCTCGTCGAGGTCCCTCATCCCCCACCCGCCCCTCCCGCCTCGTCCGTCACCAGCTCCGCCCACACCTGCTTTCCGCCGCTGACGGGGACGGTCCCCCAGGCGTGCGAGACCGCCTCGACCAGCAGGATCCCCCGGCCGCCGGTGGCCTCCCAGCCGACGCTGGTCGGCTTGAGGGGTCCACGCGGCGAGGAGTCGGTGACCGCGATGCGCAGCCGGTGCCCGACCAGGCTGAGGTCGAGCCGCACCTGCCCCTCGGTGTGCACGAGGGCGTTGGTGACCAGCTCGGACACCACCAGCAGGGCGGTCTCGGCGGTGTCCCTCGGCAGCTCCCAGGCGCGCAGGGTGCGGCGGACGAAGCGCCGGGCGTGCCGTACCGCCTCCGGGACCCGCCACACGCTCCAGCTCTCGCGGCGCGGGCGTACGGCCATGCCGTCGTAGCGGACCAGCAGCAGCGCCACGTCGTCGCCCCGGTGGGCGCCCGCGAGCAGCGCGTCGGCGGTCTGGCCGAGGTGGGCGGGGTCGGCGGCGGCGAGGTCGCGGGCGAGCCGGTCCATGCCGGTGTCGAGGTCGGTACCGGACGACTCGACCAGGCCGTCGGTGGTGAGCGCGAGGACCGTGCCGGCCTTGAGTTTCAGCGGCGTCATCGGGTACTCCGCCCGGGTGAGGACCCCGAGCGGCGGTCCGCCCTCGGCCTCCACGATCTCGGTGCTGCCGTCCGGGTGGCGCAGCACCGGCTGCGGGTGCCCGGCGCGGGCGCAGAGGGCGGTGCCCTGCTCCATGTCGATGTCGACGTAGACGCAGGTGGCGAAGAGGTCGGTCTCCATGTCCAGGAGCAGCCGGTTGGCGTGGGCCACGACCACGTCGGGCGGGTGGCCCTCGGCGGCGTAGGCACGCAGGGCGGTGCGCATCTGGCCCATCAGGGTGGCGGCGCCCGCGTTGTGGCCCTGGACGTCGCCGATGACGAAGGCCACGTGGTTGTCGGCGAGCGGGATCACGTCGTACCAGTCACCGCCGACCTCCAGGCCCTCGGTGGCGGGCAGGTACCGGGCGACGGCCTTGGCACCGGGCAGCCGTGGCAGCCGGTGGGGCAGCAGGGTGCGCTGGAGCATGCCGACGAGTTCGTGTTCGGCGTCGAAGGCGTGGGCGCGGCGCAGGGCCTGTCCGGCGAGGGCGGCGCAGGCGGTGAGGAGGGCGCGTTCGTCGGGGGCGAACTCGTGCGGGCGGTCCCAGCCGATCAGGCAGGCCCCGGCCATCCGGCCGCCCGCGGG
>NZ_WWKH01000973.1:0-4781 GCF_009865595.1 Streptomyces sp. SID1328
GTGGCCGACCAGCACGACCGGCAGCGGGCCGAACTTCTCGTGGAGTTCCCCGAGGGCGCGCAGCACGTCGTCGGCGGCGGCACCGCCGTTCCAGCCCCGGTGCCGGTAGCGCACCTCACCGAGCACGATGCCGTCCGACGGCAGCCCGGTGGCGACGGCGCGCAGCACAGGGCGCATCCGCAGCGCGGCGAGATGCCAGGGCCGGCTGACGGAGACGTCCTCCGCCCGGCCGCCGTGCAGGGTGAGCACCGCGGCTTTCGGGGACCTGGGGGCGTACCGGACGACCAGGGCGCTCTCCGGGCCCTCGCCGCCTTGCCGGCGCGTCGTCTCGTCCGGGCCGTCGCTGGGGACTGTCAACGGGGCGCCTTCCCTTCGGGCGGTCGTACGGGATCGTCACCTGGAATCCGTAGCCGCTCGGCGTGCGGCTTGGCCGGACGGGCCCGTTCCGCCTACTGCGACGGGCGGGACAAGACCACGTCTGAGAGGGTCGGACCGGGGCACATGTGCTCAGGCAAGGACTTCTCACCGTGATGACAGAGGTGAATCATGACCAGCCAGACCAAGGATCTGACCCCGAACTACACCGTGCCGGGCCTCGAACGTGAGGCGGCCGGCAAGCTCATCGGTCTGCTCCGCCTCCGTCTGCACGCGCTCAACGACCTCCACCTCACGCTGAAGCATGTGCACTGGAACGTCGTCGGACCGCACTTCATCGCCGTGCACGAGATGATCGACCCGCAGGTCGACCGGGTCCGTGACATGGCCGACGACGTGGCCGAGCGGACCGCCGCCCTCGGCGGTGTCGCCCAGGGCACGCCGGGTTCCCTGGTGGCCGAGCGCACGTGGGACGACTACTCCATCGGCCGGGGCGACGCCATCGCGCACCTCGCCGCGCTCGACGTGGTCTACACCGGCGTGATCGAGGGCGTACGCGCCGCGGTCAAGGAGGCGGGCGAGATCGACCCCGCCACCGAGGACCTCCTGATCGGGCAGCTCCGCGACCTGGAGCAGTTCCAGTGGTTCGTCCGGGCCCACCTGGAGAGCGCCCGCGGCACCCTCGCCACCGATGACGTGCACTCCGAGAAGGAGGCGGCCGCCAAGGGCGCCAAGGTGAGCTGAGCCGCCGGTACGGAAGTCGCCGCGCGCCGCTGCCCCCCGTGGGTGGCGGCGCGCGGCGTTTCCGTCTCCGGTCAGGGCGGCGAGTCGCCCCGGTCGCGGGCCGTGCGCAGGACCTCCTCCACGTCGCCGAGGCGGTCGAGGCCCTGGACGGCGCGGGAGGTGCGGTTGTTGGCGGCCAACAGGTCGCGGTGGCGGTGCACGAAGGCCCAGTAGCCGGTGGTGTACGGGCAGGCCCGCTCGCCGGTGCGGTCTCCGGGTTTGTAGGCGCAGCCACCACAGAAGTCGCTCATGCGGTGGATGTAGGCCCCACCGGAGGTGTACGGCTTGGTGGTCATCCGGCCGCCATCGGCGTACTGGGACATGCCGACGACGTTGGGCAGCATCACCCAGTCGTAGCCGTCGACGAAGCAGCGGTGGAACCAGTCGGTGACCGCGCGCGGCTCCCAGCCCTGCTGGAGGGCATGACTGCCGAGCAGCATCAGGCGCGGGATGTGGTGGGTCCAGCCGGTGTCGCGGACCTGGGCGAGGGCGGTGGACAGACAGCGGGCGGTGACGGCGTCGGCGTCGAGTTCGAGGAACCACTCGGGCAGCGGGGTGCGGGCGCCGAGGGCGTTGCGGTTCCGGTAGTCCTCACCGAAGTACCAGTAGAGCTGCCACACGTACTCGCGCCAGCCCGCGACCTGCCGGATGAACCCCTCGGCGCTGGAGATGGGCGCGTCGCCCGCCCGCCAGGTGTCCTCGGCGGCGGTGACCACCTCGGCCGGGTCGAGCAGGCCGAGGTTGAGGGAGGAGGAGAGGAGGCTGTGGCTCATCACCGGGTCGGCGGCGAGCATGGCGTCCTCGTGCGGGCCGAACCCGGCGAGCCGGTGTCCGGTGAAGCGGCGCAGCGCGGCCAGCGCCTCGCGGCGGGTGGCGGGGAAGCGGCGCGGGCCGTCGCGGCCGACGAAGGTGATGCCCTCCTCGCGCTCCCAGCGGTCGAGGTCGGCACGGACCTCGTCGTCGATCCCGTCCTCGCGGGGCCGGTAGGGCTTCGGCGCGTCGAGGGTGCGGGCACCCTTCGGGGGCGGTTCGCGGTTGTCGTGGTCGTGGTTCCAGCGGCCGCCGGCCGGTTCGCCGCCGTCCATGAGGAGGTCCAGCTCACGGCGTACCCAGTGGTAGAAGTCCTCCTGGCGCAGCCGGTGGCCGCCGCGTCCTTCGGCCCAGACGCGGAAGGTGTCCTGCGGGAACAGGAAGCCGCGGGCGGGCAGCACGCGCACCTTCTCCAGCGAGCGGACCAGGCCGAGGGCGGCGCGCGAGGTGGGGTGGCAGACGGTGACGCGGCCGGCGCCCACCGCCTCGCGCAGCCCCTCGCGGTAGGTCTCGGTACGGACGTAGGTGACGCGGTCACCGAGTTCGGCGGCCCGGTGGCGCATCGCGGAGAGGATCAGATGGGCCTTGGCCCGGTGGAAGCGACGGCGGCGGAAGACCGAGCGCGCCTCGATGAGCACCACGGGGGCGTGATGGGCGGGTCCGTCCGGGCCGGGGGTGAGGAAGTGGGGGCCGAGCTGGTCTCCGAACAGCCAGTGCCGGTCGGTCATCGCGGCCACTCCTCGATCAGGGCTGGGTTCGGCGGACCGCGCAGGTGGAGGCGTATCCATGTGGCGTCGATCTCATGGTCATCACGTGAAACACTTGCCGTTTGACAACTATGACCGTGACGCAAGAAAGTATCCGGTGTCACAGCAGGAGGGGAAGGATCAGAATGTTCCGGTCGGCGGAGGCCGCTCCGTTCGCCGGCCGCCGGGCGCCGGTGGCGATCCACGGCAGCCCTCTGGGCTGCGGCCCGGTTCGCTCAGGCGGTCCGGGAGCCGGTGGACTCGTCGTACCCGTGTATCTGGTCCGACGCGACCGCGCAGAACGCCTCCAGGCCGGTGAGCAGGGCGCTGCGGTCCCCGGCCGACATCCGCTCCAGCACCGAGCGCAGCGTCTCCTCGCGCCGGGCGCGCAGGTCTGTGAGGAAGGCGCGGCCCCGGCTGCTGAGGTACAGGCGCACCTCGCGCCGGTCGGTCCGGCTCACCTCGCGCTCGACGAACCCCGCCGCCTGGAGCCGGTCGCACAGGCGGCTGGTCGAGGGCGGGGTGGAGGCCAGATGGTCCCCGAGGGTCCGCAGGTTGATGCCCTCCTGGTGCTCCAGAATGAGCAGTACGCGCAACTGGGACGCCGAGGCGGGAGCCGTGGAGGCCCGGCCCCACAGGACTTCCAGCAGTTCCGCGGCCGTGGAGGTCACACGCGCGACTTCGACGGGTTCGGGGCGGGGGTGGAAGTTCGTCACGGTCACACTCTCGCAGGTATGGGGACGACCCACAGCCTACTAGCAGGCAAGACGGTCCGGAATATCCAGGAAGACTGCACGATACGTCCACCACTCGGCCCATCACGGGGCGGGCGTGGCGTTCTCACGGGTGAAAGATTGGCATACCTAAGATCGTGAACAGATTCATGGCTGTCGAGCGGGCGCTGCGCACGGCGCCTCCCTACGCCCTGGCCGACATCGTCAGCCGTGAGCTGGCCGGGCTCTACGCGGCCGAGGCCGTGGAGTTCCTGCTGGCCGACTACAGCCTCACCATGCTCCAGCCGGTGACCACCCCACCGCACGCGCTCCCCCCGGTCTCTCTGCACAACGGCCCGGCGGGCCGTGCCTTCGGCGCCCAGGAACCCTTCCTGGAGAACCTGGTCGACGACCGGCTGCGGGTCCACCTGCCCGTCAGCGTGCACGGGGACCGGCTCGGCGTACTCACGGTGACCCTGCCCGACTCCGAGGACACCCGCGCGGCGCTGCCCGAGCTGGCCGAGATCGCCCAGGTGCTGGGGCACGAGGTGCTGGTCGCCGACCGCGAGACCGACCTGTATCTCCAGACCCGGCGCCAGGACCGGCTCACCCTGGCCGCGGAGATGCAGTGGCAGCTCCTGCCCGGCCACTCCTGCTCCCTGCCCGAGTTCGAACTCGGCGCCCAGCTCGAACCGGCGTACGCCATGCACGGCGACAACTACGACTGGTCGTCCACGGCGGACCGGCTCACTCTGTACGTCTCCAACGGCATGGGCGAGGGTATAGAGGCCGCGCTGCTCACCAACCTCGCGGTCAACGCGCTCCGCAACGCCCGCCGGGCCGGCATCCCGCTCGCCGACCAGGCGGCCCTGGCGGACCAGGCGGTGTACGCCCAGTACCGGGGGCACCGCTATCTGTCGGTGCTGATGCTGGACTTCGACCTCGCCACCGGCCGCACCCGGGTGGTGGACGCCGGGTGCCCGCAGTTGCTCCGGCTGCGCGACGGCGCCGTGGAGCACGTCGGCTTCGAGGCGCAGTTGCCGCTCGGCATGTTCGAGGAGACCGACTACGTCGCGCAGGAGCTCCAGGTGGAGCCCGGCGACCGGCTGGTCTTCGTCAGCGACGGCGTGTACACGGTCGCCTCGCCCAAGGGCGAGCCCTACGGGGACGCGGCGCTGACGCGGGCCATCCAGTCCACCCGCTTGCTCCCGGCCTCGGAGGTGCCCGGAGCGGTGCTGCGCGAGCTGACCGGGCACCGCGGCACGACGCCGCCGGACGACGACGCGCTGGTGGTCTGCCTGGACTGGCACGGCCGCTGAGGCCCCTGTCCCCCGTCTCACGCACCGGCCCGGTG
>NZ_WWKH01000974.1:0-921 GCF_009865595.1 Streptomyces sp. SID1328
GGGCCGGGGCGCTGCCCGCCGTGTCGTCGCCGTCGCCGGAGCCGGGGCGCAGCCAGGTCGTGACGCCCAGGGAGACCGCCGCCAGCGCGCCCGCCACCGCGAGGGCCACTGTGCAGCTCATCCGGCGCCCGCGTCCCCGCTCCCCCGGTGCCGAGGTCGCCGCCAGGCTGACGCTCACCTTGCCGGGCGCCGTCTCCGGAGGCGGGGTCATCACCGGGGCCGGGCCGAACTCCCCCGGCACCGCCGGGCTGCTGAAGTCCACCGGGCCCGAGGGCGCGTCGGCGGCCGCCTCCAGGTTGAGGATCCGCACCGCGCTCCGGCTGACCTGCTCGACCAGGGGGCCGGGGAGCCAGCCGCCGGTGATCAGGGCGGCGGCGCCCTGCGGGGCCAGGCGTCGGGCGAGGGCGGCGGGGGCGGGGCGGCCGGCGGGGTCCTTGGCCAGGCAGGCGGCGGCGACCTCGCGCAACTCGCCGTCCAGCGAGCCGAGTTCCGGTTCCTCGTGGACCACCTTGTAGAGCAGGGCGGCCGAGGAGTCGCCGGGGAAGGGCGGGGTGCCGGTCGCCGCGTAGGCGAGGACCGCGCCCAGGGAGAAGACGTCCGCCGCGCCGGTGACCCGGCCACCGAGGATCTGTTCGGGGGCCATGTAGCCGGGGGAGCCCACCGAGGCGCCGGTCGCGGTGAGGGAGGCGGTGCCGGTGGTGGCGCGGGCGATGCCGAAGTCGATCAGCAGCGGGCCGTCCAGGGTGAGCAGCACGTTGGACGGCTTCACGTCCCGGTGGACGAGGTCCAGCGCGTGCACGGTGGCCAGCGCCTCGGCGAGGCCGGCGGCCAGCGCCCGGACGGTGTGGGCGGGCAGCGGGCCGTGGGCGGTGACGGCCTGGGCGAGGGAGGGACCCGCCGCGTAGGCCGTGGCGGCCCAGG
>NZ_WWKH01000100.1:0-1456 GCF_009865595.1 Streptomyces sp. SID1328
GGCAGCCGCCCGGCGCGACGACCGCCCCGACCCCTCCGACCAGCCCAGATAACTCCCGCAGTTCCCGCAGAAGTCGTCCGTCGCCTCGTTCGACGCCCCGCAGGCGGGACACTCGCGCATGGCCGTCACTCTCCTTCACCGGAGCCGGAGGGCGCGGCGGAAAGGACCTCGACCCGGCATCGTGTGTGCACCGGGACCAGGGCCCGGACCAGTTCGTGGACCCGTGACTCCTCGACCGTCGCCTCCCGGCCGGGCCACACCCGTACGACGATCTCGGCGTCCGGAGCGGGCGGCAGCTCGCTGCCGGGAGTGCCCGACCAGACGGCGGCGCCGTCGCCCACCACCTCGGCCCGTACCCCGACGATCAGCTGGAGCGCCTCCACCAGCCCGCGCCTCGTTCCGCGCCACCGGTGCAGCTCCATCGCCCGGACCGTGGCCTCGCGGCGCAGCTCCAGTGGCCAGCGCGGGTCGTCCACCCCGCCCACCCAGGAGGCGAGCCAGGCCACGAAGTCGGCCGGGGCCACCCGTGGGTCGAGGTAGGCGGGCAGGTTGTCGAGCGTGCTGAACACCGGGGCCAGGACCGTGTCCAGACCGGCGGTGAACCGCTGGGCGAAGTCGTCCTCCGCGTACAGCGCGGGCAGTTGGCCGCCGATCGGATGGCGGCTCGGCAGACCGGGGATCGCGGCGCGGCTCATACCCGTGCCTCCGGCTCCGCCGCCGTGACGACCACCTGGTGCTGGTACGGGAAGACCAGCGCGCCCGCGCCGATGTCGACCCGGTCCACCGGCGTACCGCGCCGCCCGGTCACCGGGTCGGCCGGGAACAGGCGGATGTCCTCCACCAGCACGTCCCCCACGGCCCGCTGGAGCACACCGAACACCTCCCCGTACTGCACCGGCCGCCCGAACGGCCAGCCCGTGCCGTCGGGGCCGCCGTGCAGCGGGTCCAGGTGGTCGTAGAGCGCGGCCAGGGCGGTGGCCCGCACGCGGTCCGCGACGGCGGCCGGGGCGGTGAGCCGGGCCACCACGGTGACGCCCTGGTAGACCGGCGGTTCCACCACGAGACGGGTGCCGATCAGGCGCCGCTCGTCCAGGGCCTCGGTGATCGCGGTGAGCACCTGGTCGGACGGGATGAGCTGCTCGAAGCGGACCCGGCCGTCGTCGTCGGGCACCGCGTCCGGCACCACCAGCACCCGGACCGCGCCGGGCTCGTCGGCGGCGGGCAGACAGCGCACCCGGCGCACCGAGGGCGCCGCCTGCCGGGCGATGATCTCGTGGTCCTCGGCGGTCACCGCGCGCTCCTGCATGCGCAGCGCCTGCGGGGCGCGCAGCCGGGCGTTGGCCACCGACTCGCCCGCCACCCCGCCGCGGGCCGCCTCCCGGTTGCCCACCCGGGCGACGTACGGCACCGAACTGCGCAGCACGTTGATCGCGCCGCGCGCCACGTTGCCCGCCGG
>NZ_WWKH01000975.1:0-680 GCF_009865595.1 Streptomyces sp. SID1328
GCGGCGGCGGCGGTCGCCAGCACGGTCACGGCGGTCTTTCTGGCACGTCTGAGCCCGAACATGAGTCTCCTCAGTGGGGGTTGCCGGTGGGGGTCGCGCGGGTGTGGGGGTGGTGCACGGGGACGGGGCACCCCCGGCTCCGGTGGAGCGGAGAGGGGGGGGATTCCGAACCCGTGTGCCCGGCGAGCGGCACGCCCCTCACGCTAGGACCCGGAACTCCCGCCTCCCAATGAGGGAACCCCCTAGGGGGTCAGGGGAGGGAAAACCCTCGGTCCGGCTCAGTTAACCGGGGGCGCCGTCACTTCGCGCGGCGACCTGCGGCCAATCGGACGATGTCCACCCGTGAGCGGATGCCCAGCTTCCGGTAGACCCGGGTCAGGGTCGCCTCCACCGTCTTCACGCTCACGAACAGCCGTGCTGCTATCTCCCGGTTGGTGGCGCCCTCCATCACCAGCGCGGCCACCTGACGCTCCATCGCGGCCAGCCCCGCCAGCGCGTCCAGCGTCTCCGGGGCGTCCGGCACGGGCACCGGCGGCGCGGGCTCCGGCGCGCTGCGGGCCTCGTCCACCTGGCCCAGCCAGGGCAGCGCCCGGCAGCGCCGGAACAGCCGGGTCGCCTCGTCGTACGCGGTGCCCCTGCGGCGGGCCCCCTCCGGGGAACGGGCACGGAGCTGGGCCAGG
>NZ_WWKH01000976.1:0-611 GCF_009865595.1 Streptomyces sp. SID1328
GGCGTCGAAACTGACCGGCGCGCTGTCGTCCCCGGCCGTGACCGCCCGCCGGACATAGCGCACCCGGTCGTCGTCCCGCGTCCAGCCCGAGGCCGGTGCCACCGGCAGGTCGGCCCGGCGGGCCGGGTCGGCCACGATCAGCTCGGCCAGCCGGGTGAGGACGACCACGTTGAGCCGGGGGTGGCTCGTCCAGTCGTCGCCCACCTCCGTCAGGTCGCCCCCCTCCGCGAAACTGCCGAGCGCCACGGCAGTCAGCGTGCTGAACGGGCTGGTCTTGCAGGCGGTCCGGTACAGGTACGACAGCAGCGAACGCTCCATCTTCCGGGCCCGCTTGCCCGGCGCCGGGGACCGGTCGGCGGCGAACGCGTCGAGCCGCTCCTCCAGCGTGGGCGAGGCCAGCAGCAGACCCCGGCGCAGCCGGTCGTCCAGCGCCAGCCCGCGCAGCGCGGCACGGGTGCGGGCCAGCGCGGCACCGAGCACCGTCTCGCCCTCGGCCCGCAGCTCCTCCCAGCGCAGACGCGCCTCCAGCCAGGCGGTGAGGTCCGCGCCGGTGTCACCGCCCAGCCCCGACGCGAGGGCGCGGGCGGCGGGGAGGTCGGCGGGAAGGCGGT
>NZ_WWKH01000977.1:0-601 GCF_009865595.1 Streptomyces sp. SID1328
CTGGGACGCCAGGCGTTCCACACCCTGGTGGACGTTCGGCGGCTCACCGCGGACGGGCTGCTGGCGCCGATGCCGGTGCCGACCGCGCCGGACCCGCCGCCCGCGGGGTTCCACCCGCCCGCCCCGCTCACCGTCACCGACCCCGACATCGCGCTGCTGAAGAGGCTCAGGAATGCGCTGGAGGCGCTTTGAACGGCAACCGCCCGCCGAGAGGAGAGAGCTGATGCTGCCCGAGTCGGACCTGGCCGCCGTCGTGGACGAGCTGCGGCGGCTGCGCACCCGCGTACCCCAGCTCACCGGCGCCCTGGCGGCGGGTGTGGACGGCCTGGTCGTCGCCCACGACACGCCCGGTATCGACCCCGACGGGCTCGCGGCGCTCACCGCGGCCTCGCTGGGCGTCGCCGTCCGGCTCGCCGACGCCACCGGCAACGGGGGCTTCCGGGAGCTGCTGGTGCGCGGCGAGCGCGGCTATGTCGCCACCTACGCGGCCGGCCGTACCGCCGTACTGACGCTGCTCGCCCAGGACCGGGTCAACGTGGGGCGGCTGCACCTGGAGGGCCGCCGGGCCGGCGCCCGCGTCGGGGAGCTGCTCGACGCCGCC
>NZ_WWKH01000978.1:0-1286 GCF_009865595.1 Streptomyces sp. SID1328
GCACCTCGGCCACCCGGTGATCAAGGCGTTCAACGGCACCTACGCCCAGGACCTCCTGGACCGCCCGCGCCCGGCGGGCGACCCGGACCGCCTCGCCCTCCCGGTCGCCGGCGACGACGAGGCGGCCAAGCGGACCGTCCGGGCCCTGATCGAGGAACTGGGCTTCGACACGGTCGACGCCGGCGGCATCACCGACTCCTGGCGCCAGCAGCCGGGTACCCCGGTCTACGGCCTGCAGGCGGGCGTGGAGGCGGTCCACAAGGCCCTGGCCGAGGCGTCCCCGGAACGCCCGGCGGACTTCCGGGCCTGAGGGAGTGCCGCCACGCGCCCAGTAGTGCTTCGTCAGGTTCCCGGGCAGTCTGCGGATGCTGCGGGGGCCGGGCAGGCGGCGTCCGCAGGTGGTGCATGTACCGGTCCATCACCTCAGCAGGTCCTGAAGAACATCGAGGACCTGATCGAGGGTCAGGCCGGTGCGCGGACTTTGAGGTCGAGCCCGCTGCGGGTGAGGAATGCCTGGGCGGCGGTGACGAGGGTGACGTGGTGGTGCCAAGTGCGGCCCTCGAAGCGGGTATGCCGGTTCCCCCGCATCAGTTGTACCGGTGTGAGGGAACAGGCCTACCCGCTTCGATCCCGCGAACGGCTCCTGGACTACAGCCAGATGGTGATGTGCTCGATTTCGGTGAACTCCACTCCTATGCCGTGTGCGGGGTGTTGATGGCGCGGAAATACATCTGGGCGACGCCCGCGTGGTTGCGCGTCCCATAGGTGCGGGTGATGAGGTCCGCCGCACGGGCCTTGCGGCGAGCTATCGACGGCGGGTGACAACGAGCAGAACCGCCAGGATGAAGACGATAAAGATCACGGCGATCGCCCAGGTAGGCAGTCCAGCAGCGGACGGCGGCATAATCAGTGACATGGTCATCGCTTGAGTCCCTTGCGCAGGAAAAGGAGCCCACCAACGGCCAGACCCGAACCGATGGCTATCGGAAGCACCGCCCGAACTCTTCCGCCCCCAGCATCTATCACGCCGAGAAAGAGCAGAGCGACGCCGCAGAGCAATGCTACGAGCGCGAATCCGATCACTGCTGTGACGCGCATGGAAACTCCTGGCCTCCGAGGTCGCGGGATTCGTGTCCCGCCCCCGACTTCCTGATTAGCTGTATGCGGCGGTCGTCGCGCCCGCGACTCCTGCGGCCACGACGGAACACCCGGTAAACCCGGCACCGACCGACAGGCCAAGAGTGGGGAATGCCCCGGCCGCGGCACCGGCCAAGCACAGCGACTCG
>NZ_WWKH01000979.1:0-358 GCF_009865595.1 Streptomyces sp. SID1328
CGTTCCCCCGTGCTCGCCGTGGACGACCCCGGCTACGCGATACGCACCCGCCTCGCCTTCCCCGCCCACGACGACCCGGCGGACGGTCCCGGCGAGCGGTACGCGTACAACGTCGCGGGCGCGGGCTTCGACACCGTGGTCGCCGTCGTCGACTCCGCCGCCGACACCCACGCCCTGCACGCCCCGGACGGCCTGCTCGCCCGGCTCGCGGCGCACGCCCCGCACGTCCTGCTCGCGGTCGTGCCCGCCCACGAGCCCCACCTTCCCGAAAGGCCGTCCATGCTGCCCGAGCCCCTCCGCGGCCCCGCCTTCTCCTCGTACGCGCCCGACGAGGTCGGCTGGCTGCTCCAGGACCTCT
>NZ_WWKH01000980.1:0-376 GCF_009865595.1 Streptomyces sp. SID1328
GACGACGACTTCTTCGCCCTCGGCGGCCACTCCCTGCTCGCCACCCGGCTCACCGCCCGTATCCGGGCCGCGCTCGGCGTGGAGGTCCCCGTCAAGACCCTCTTCGAGCACCCGGCGCCGGCCGCGCTGGCCGCCGTGCTCGACGGTGCCGAGGCGGCGCGGCTTCCGCTGCGGCGGGCCGAGCACCGGGCGGAGCCGCTGCCGCTGTCCTTCGCGCAGCGCCGCCTCTGGTTCCTCAACCGGTTCGAGGGGCCCAGCGACACCTACAACGTCCCGCTCGTGCTGCGCCTCGACGGCCCGCTGGACGCCGACGCGCTGGAGAGCGCGCTGGCCGACGTGGTCGAACGCCACGAGAGCCTGCGCACCGTCTTCCCCG
>NZ_WWKH01000981.1:0-241 GCF_009865595.1 Streptomyces sp. SID1328
GCCGCGTTGGGGACCAGCGTGACGGCGAGCAGCAGCACCGTGAGCCGCCCGGTCCACCCCTGCGTGAGCTGGGTGAACGCCAGCCGGGCGGTGTCCCCGTGCCAGACCAGGGACGCGCCGAGCAGCAGCGCCCCGCCCCCGGTGAGCACGGCCGTGGCCGCTCCGGCCGCGCGGGCCGCCGTGCCGGGCGCGTCCCCCCGTACCCAGTGCGGCAGCCGGGACGACACCGGCGAATGCGGCC
>NZ_WWKH01000982.1:0-218 GCF_009865595.1 Streptomyces sp. SID1328
GAGCCCCAGCCGCTGCCCGGCGCCCGGGACTGGGCGGCCGAGGTCGCCGCGGGCATGGACGCGGGCGTACGCGTCTCGCTGCGCCTGGACCTGTCCGGGTACAGCGTCTTCGACACGAGTGACGACCAGCGCGCGCGGGCGGCCGGTGCCGCCGTCGTGCAGGTCCACAGCCTGGCCGACCCCACGCTGGTCGCCGACGCGGCGGCCGTGTGGGCCGG
>NZ_WWKH01000983.1:0-276 GCF_009865595.1 Streptomyces sp. SID1328
GGCGTCCAGGTGGAGCGCGCCACTGTACGAACGACCTGGACGCCAGGGGCCGCGTCGGCTCGGCTCGGCCTGGGTCGTCGGCAGGCGGGATGGGAGCTCCCCGCGCACGCCACACTCGGCCGGCACTCGCGAACGGCGCCCCCTCCATCTCGGAGCCTGAGCGCCCCCGCCGGAGGCATGCTTTGGCCGTTGCCGCGATATGCGGTGATCGACTCATGGCTACGGGCCCTACCCACATGTGGGCGCGCGTCGGCGCAGCGCGGGCGGAGCGGGCCG
>NZ_WWKH01000101.1:0-205 GCF_009865595.1 Streptomyces sp. SID1328
ACCATGAGCGGGGTGCCGCCGTGCGAGAGGAGCGCGCCGCGCCCGCTCATCGTCACGGCCACGGAGGCGGCCCGCCAGTCCCCGACGAGCTGGTGCGCGTCCTGGGCGGCGAGGCGGAGTTCGTCGTCGGGGTCCCCCACCGGGCCGCCGCTGCGGGCGGCGAAGGTGTGTGCCTCGGTGGCGGACGGTGTCGCCAGACGGACGC
>NZ_WWKH01000984.1:0-6141 GCF_009865595.1 Streptomyces sp. SID1328
CGGATGCGCCACCGTGAAGGCGCCGCGGGCCGCCGAGCCGCGCACCTCGAACAGCCAGGACGGTACGAGGGCCTGGCGGCCGTCCACCGGCTGCGCGGCCAGTCCGAACACCGCCTTCTCGACCGTCACCACATCGCCCTTCGGTGCGGCGGGGGAGCCGGTGGAGGCTCCGCACGGCTGCTCCAGGCGGTCCTTCAGCGGCACCGGGCTCGCACACCCGCCGATGCCCATCCGGTGGCCCCCGGCGGGCTGCTTGTTCATCAGCTTCACCGTGTCGGCCGCGCCCAGCACGGGGTACGTGTCGCCCTTCGCGAGCCGCGCCAGCATGCCGTGGCCGCCGACGATGTCGCCCTTCTCGTCCACGGTCAGGCCGGTCGTCCAGCCGTAGGTGGGCAGACCGTCCACCACCGGGTCGGCGTTCACCACCCGACGGCCGCCCATCACCTGGCTGGCGTCGATCTTCGCGTCGTCCTGCCCCAGCGCCTTCAGTACCGGCCGCGCCACCCGTTCAGCCTCCGCCGTGCCGACCGGCTCGTCCGCCGGGGCGGCGGGGTCCTGCGCACAGACGGTGATCTTGCGGCAGTTGTCGGTGCCGGGCGCGTAACGGGTGTACGACCAGTCGGCGCCGGTGACCCGCAGGACCGGCCCGCCCTCCCGCTCTCCGGCCCGCCAGCCGGTGCCGTCGGCCACGGGTGCGCCCTCGATCCCCAACGCCTTGGCCAGGCGGGCGACTTCGTCCCTGCCGGCCTTGTCGTCCGCGAGGTGGACGGGGGCGGAACGGGGGCCGTCGGGGAGGTCGCCCTTGATGACGTAGTGAACTCGGCCGTTCGGGTCGGGCTCGCCGACGGCGATGCCGGGGGAGCCGGTGCCGGGCTTGCTGTCCAGGGCGAGCGGCGGGGGTGCGCCCTTGCTCCCGGCCTCGGCCTGCTTGCCGTCCGACCCGGTTCCGGAGGCCAGCCAGGCGCCCCCGCCGCCGACGAGCAGGACGGCGGCGGCGACGGAGGCGACGATTGCGGCGGTACGGGGGCGCCCGGCGGGGGCGGGAGGGGGTTCCTCACCCGTCCGGGTCTCAGCGGCCTCGGCAGTCTCAGCGGCCTCGGCGGTCTCAGTTGCCCCGGCGGTCTCGGAGGTCGCGGCGGTCTCAGCGGCCTCGGCAGTCTCCGAGGTCGCGGCGGGCTGCTCCGCCGGCGCCGATGCCTGCTCCGGCGAAGGCTCCGGCTCGGACTCCGACCGGTCCGGGTTCTCGGGTCGCTCCTTGGTCACCGCATCGCTCCTCGCTGCTCGTGCCCCGCGTCTCCCGCGCGGGGGACGGCGGTGGGACGCGCGAGGGGAGCGCACGGTTCCCTTCCGCGCGCCCCGGCGAGGGCCGGCTCAGTCGCCGTAGTCGGACATCGCGTCCACCAGCCGTGCCGACCGGGCCGGCACCCGGACCCCGTGGATCAGCGAGAGCGGGACCGGGCGGGTGGCCGGGCGCTCGGGCGGGGCCCAGTGGGGGGCCATACGGGCGCAGTCGCCGCGCAGCGCGGGGAGGTCCACTTCGAGGTCGTCGGGCCTGAGGTTCGTCATGAGCGCACCGTAGGCACGGCAGGGCCGGTGAAGAAAGATCTACTATCGGGTAGTTTTCCCCGCTTCAGTGGCTGCCCGATTACGGGTAGCGTGAACTGTCAGCTCCCCCTCCCGCCAGGAGAACGCCAGCCGTGCGCATCGCAGTCACCGGCTCCATCGCCACCGACCACCTCATGACTTTCCCCGGCCGCTTCGCCGACCAGTTCGTAGCGGACCAACTGCACACGGTCTCGCTCTCCTTCCTCGTCGACAACCTGGACGTGCGCCGGGGCGGCGTGGGCGCCAACATCGCCTTCGGCATGGGCCAGCTCGGCACCCGGCCGATCCTCGTCGGCGCAGCGGGCTTCGACTTCGACGAGTACCGCTCCTGGCTCGACCGCCATGGCGTGGACACCGAGTCGGTCCGTATCTCGGAGACCCTGCACACCGCCCGCTTCGTGTGCACCACCGACTCCGACCACAACCAGATCGGCTCCTTCTACACCGGCGCCATGAGCGAGGCCCGGCTGATCGAGCTGAAGACGGTCGCGGACCGGGTCGGCGGGCTGGACCTCGTGCTGATCGGCGCGGACGACCCGGAGGGGATGCTCCGGCACACCGAGGAGTGCCGGTCCCGCGCGATCCCGTTCGCCGCGGACTTCTCCCAGCAGATCGCCCGTATGGAGGGCGAGGAGATCCGGATCCTGCTGGACGGCGCGACCTACCTGTTCTCCAACGAGTACGAGAAGGGGCTCATCGAGTCCAAGACCGGCTGGAGCGATGAACAAATTCTCGCGAAGGTCGGGCACCGGGTGACCACGCTCGGCTCGCGGGGTGTGCGGATCGAGCGGGTCGGTGAGGACCCGATCGAGGTGGGGTGCCCGGACGAGGAGCGCAAGGCCGACCCCACCGGTGTGGGTGACGCCTTCCGCGCCGGGTTCCTGTCAGGGCTCGTCTGGGGGGTCTCGCTGGAGCGGGCGGCCCAGGTCGGGTGCATGCTGGCGACTCTCGTCATCGAGACCGTGGGTACGCAGGAGTATCAGCTTCGGCGGGCGCACTTCATGGACCGGTTCACCAAGGCGTACGGCGAGGATGCGGCGGCCGAGGTCCGTGAGCACCTGAGCTGACGTTTCCGCCTCGACGGGTCCGTGGTTCGCCGCGGACCCGTTCGGGCTGGTCGTGCTCGCGCGGCGGAGCCGCCGATGCACTACGGCCCCGCGCCCCGGATCACCTCGGCCCCTCCGGCCGGCTCACCCGGCGGACGATGTACGCCGTTCCCCGTTCCGCTTCCTCCTCGCCCACGTACTCCTGCCCCCGCATCTCGCACCACGCCGGGATGTCCAGGCGCGCCGCCTCGTCGTCCGAGAGGACGCGGACCGTGCCGCCCAGGGGGACGTCGGCGAACACCTTGGCCAGTTCGATCACCGGGATCGGGCAGCGTTTGCCGAGGGAGTCGACCACCAGCTCCGCCGGGCGTTCCTCCACCCGCGGCTCCGGGGCGCCGAGCTGGGAGCGGACTCCCGCCACCACGCCCGGCAGCACCTCCAGGAAACGGTCGACCTCCTCCGACGCCACGCCCGGCGGAAGCGACACGCGGACGTTGCCCTCGCTCAGTACGCCCATCGCCTTGAGCACATGGCTCGGGGTCAGGGTGCCGCTGGTGCAGGAGGAGCCGGAGGAGACGGAGAAGCCGGCCCGGTCCAGCTCGGTCAGCAGCACCTCGCCGTCGACGTAGAGGCAGGAGAAGGTGACGGTCCCCGGCAGCCGCCGCTCCGGATCGCCCACCACCTCCACGTCCGGCACCAGCCGCGGCACCCGCGCCCGAATCCGCTCGGTCAGCTCCCGCAGCCGTACCGCCTCGGCGTCGGCCTCGGCCCGTACCGCCCGCAGCGCGGCCACGGAGGCCACGATCGCCGGGATGTTCCCGAAGCCGGAGACGCGCCCCGACTCCCGTTCCTCGCCCGGCCCCCGCGCCGCGAAGCGCACGCCCTTGCGCACCACCAGCAGACCCACGCCCGAGGGACCGCCCCACTTGTGCGCGCTGGCCGTCAGCAGCGACCAGCCCTCGGGCACCGGGCCCCAGCCCAGCGACTGGGCCGCGTCCACCAGCAGCGGCACCCCGGCCGCCCGGCAGGCCCCGGCCACCTCGGCCACCGGCTGCACGGTGCCCACCTCGTGGTTGGCCGACTGCAGACACGCCAGCGCGGTGTCCGTACGCAGCGCCTCCGCGTACGCCGACGGGTCCACCGCCCCCGCCCGGCTGACGCCCACTCGGGTGACAGCACCGCCCCCGGCCTCGAACGCGTCCGCCGAATGGAGGACCGAGGAATGTTCGACCGCTGACACGATCAGGTGACGTCCGACGCGCCGCCGGCCGGCCAACGCCCCCGCCACACCGTCGTGCACGGCCTGCGTCCCGGACGACGTGAACACCACCTCGTCCGCCCGGCACCCCACCGCCTCGGCCGCCGCCTCCCGGGCCGCGTCCAGCAGCAGCCGCGCCCGCCGCCCCTCCCGGTACAACCGCCCCGGATCGGCCCACCCCTCATCCAGAGACGCCAACAACGCCTGCCGCGCCACAGGATGAAGCGGAGCCCCGGAAGCCACATCGAAGAAAGCCACGGACCAACGTTAGAACGAGCGTCACGTGTCCCCACCTCGAGGGGCGCGGGGCTGTGTCCACGCGCGGCTCCGCCACGGGGCGCGACAAGCCACAACGGTGCCGCGCAAACCCCCAAACCGGAACAACAACGGCGATTGGCCCCCCGGCAACACCCCTCAGAACGACCCGACGACGCGTATGCCCCCCTCCCCGCGAACCGTCGGAGACCGTCGGCTAGGGTTTGGTCCGCATAAACATCCAAACCCCTGCCCGACGCAGGGCGGCGACCGACCAGCGAGAAGGCCGCAGCCGACAGCGCGGGCGAGACTCTCGGGAAGGCGCTACGTGAGTCCCAACGGCTCCGACCTCCCCCTTCGCCCGAAAGGCGTGGGCGGTACCCCCAAGCCGCGGCGCGCGACGCGGCGGAAGCTGCTCCAGGCACTGACCGCGGGCCTGGTCCTTGCGACCGCGACCGGTTGCACATACAAGGACTTCCCCCGCCTTGGCATGCCCACCCCGACCACGGAAGAGGCTCCCCGCATCCTCTCCCTGTGGCAGGGCTCGTGGGCGGCCGCGCTCGCTACCGGCGTGCTGGTGTGGGGCCTGATCCTGTGGAGCGCCATGTTCCACCGGCGCAGCCGCACCAAGGTCGAGGTTCCGCCGCAGACGCGGTACAACATGCCCATCGAGGCGCTGTACACGGTGGTTCCGATCATCATCGTCTCGGTGCTCTTCTACTTCACCGCGCGGGACGAATCGAAGCTCCTCAGCCTGGAGAAGAAGCCGGACGTCACGGTCAACGTGGTCGGCTTCCAGTGGAGCTGGGGCTTCAACTACATCGAGAACGTGCCGGGTTCCACCGGTGACGCCAAGAAGGACCCGAACCTCGCGGCCATCCCCACGCGGTTCGTGGACCAGTTCCCGGCCAACGCCGGTGGCGTCTACGACGTCGGTACGCCGGGTACGCGGAACCCGCAGACCGGCAACCCCGGCCCGACGCTGTGGCTGCCCAAGGGCAAGACGGTCCGCTTCGTGCTGACCTCGCGTGACGTCATCCACGACTTCTGGGTCGTGCCCTTCCTGATGAAGCAGGACGTCATTCCGGGCCACACCAACGCCTTCCAGGTGACTCCCAACAAGGAGGGCACCTTCCTGGGCAAGTGCGCGGAGCTCTGCGGCGTCGACCACTCCCGGATGCTGTTCAACGTGAAGGTCGTCTCCCCCGAGCGGTACGAGCAGCACCTCAAGGACCTCGCCAAGAAGGGGCAGACCGGTTACATTCCCGCCGGCATCGCGCAGACGAGCCACGAGAAGAACCGGGAGACGAACAACCTGTGAGCATCCTCAACGAACCCCAGGGTGCCGGCGCGACCGAGGACTCGAACGACAACGAGTTGTTGATCCGGCGCAAGCAGCCCGGCAACGTCGTGATCAAGTGGCTGACGACCACTGACCACAAGACGATCGGCACGCTGTATCTGGCGACGTCGTTCGCGTTCTTCCTCATCGGTGGCGTGATGGCGCTGCTCATGCGTGCCGAGCTGGCGCGCCCGGGCATGCAGATCATCTCCAACGAGCAGTTCAACCAGGCGTTCACGATGCACGGCACCGTGATGCTGCTGATGTTCGCGACGCCGCTGTTCGCCGGTTTCGCCAACTGGATCATGCCGCTGCAGATCGGCGCGCCCGACGTGGCGTTCCCGCGGCTGAACATGTTCGCCTACTGGCTCTACCTGTTCGGCTCGACCATCGCCGTGGGTGGCTTCCTCACCCCGCAGGGCGCGGCCGACTTCGGCTGGTTCGCCTACTCCCCGCTGTCGGACGCGGTCCGTTCGCCGGGTATCGGCGCCGACATGTGGATCATGGGTCTGGCCTTCTCCGGCTTCGGCACGATCCTCGGCTCGGTCAACTTCATCACCACGATCATCTGCATGCGCGCTCCGGGCATGACGATGTTCCGCATGCCGATCTTCGTGTGGAACGTGCTGCTGACC
>NZ_WWKH01000985.1:0-31563 GCF_009865595.1 Streptomyces sp. SID1328
TGGCTCGGCGTGGACTGCCTCTGGCTCCCGCCGTTCTTCAAGTCCCCGCTGCGTGACGGCGGTTACGACGTCTCCGACTACACCGCCGTGCTCCCCGAGTTCGGGGACCTCGCGGACTTCGTGGAGTTCGTCGACGCCGCGCACCAGCGGGGCATGCGGGTCATCATCGACTTCGTCATGAACCACACCAGTGACCAGCACCCGTGGTTCCAGGAGTCCCGCAACAACCCCGACGGACCGTACGGGGATTACTACGTCTGGGCCGACGACGACAAGCAGTTCCAGGACGCCCGGATCATCTTCGTCGACACCGAGGCGTCGAACTGGACCTACGACCCGGTGCGCAAGCAGTACTACTGGCACCGCTTCTTCTCGCACCAGCCGGACCTGAACTACGACAACCCGGCCGTGCAGGAGGAGATGATCTCGGCGCTGAAGTTCTGGCTGGACCTCGGCATCGACGGGTTCCGGCTGGACGCGGTGCCGTATCTCTACCAGCGCGAGGGCACCAACTGCGAGAACCTCCCCGAGACCCACGACTTCCTGAAGCGGGTCCGCAAGGAGGTCGACGAGCAGTACGCCGACAAGGTCGTGCTGGCGGAGGCCAACCAGTGGCCCGAGGACGTGGTCGACTACTTCGGCGACTACTCCACCGGCGGCGACGAATGCCACATGGCGTTCCACTTCCCGGTCATGCCCCGCATCTTCATGGCCGTCCGCCGCGAAAGTCGCTACCCGGTCTCCGAAATCCTCGCCAAGACCCCCGCCATCCCCACCAACTGCCAGTGGGGCATCTTCCTGCGCAACCACGACGAGCTGACCCTCGAAATGGTCACCGACGAGGAACGCGACTACATGTGGGCCGAATACGCCAAAGACCCGCGTATGCGCGCCAACATCGGCATCCGCCGCCGCCTCGCCCCCCTGCTCGACAACGACCGCAACCAGATCGAACTCTTCACCGCCCTCCTGCTCTCCCTGCCCGGCTCGCCGATCCTCTACTACGGCGACGAGATCGGCATGGGCGACAACATCTGGCTCGGCGACCGCGACGCCGTCCGCACCCCCATGCAGTGGACCCCCGACCGCAACGCGGGCTTCTCCTCCTGCGACCCCGGCCGCCTCTTCCTGCCCACGATCATGGACCCGGTCCACGGCTACCAGGTCACCAACGTCGAAGCCTCCATGTCCTCCCCGTCCAGCCTCCTGCACTGGACCCGCCGCATGATCGAGATCCGCAAGCAGAACCCCGCCTTCGGACTCGGGTCGTACACCGAGCTGGTCTCGTCCAACCCGGCGGTGCTCGCGTTCCTGCGGGAGTACGAGGACGACCTCGTGGTCTGCGTGCACAACTTCTCGCGGTTCGCACAGCCCACCGAGCTGGATCTGCGCCAGTTCACCGGGCGGCACCCGGTGGAGCTGTTCGGCGGGGTGCGCTTCCCGGCCGTCGGTGAGCTGCCGTACCTGCTGACGCTGGCCGGGCACGGCTTCTACTGGTTCCGGCTGCGCCAGGACGCCGCGTAGTTGCGATCGAGCGGGGCGGCCACCGGTTTCCGCCGCCCCGCTCGGGGCACCGTTCAGTAACACCCCGACGACCCGGGGAAAGGACGTGACGCCCATGGCGGAAACGGTCACCCCCTCCAGCACGTCAGGTACCACAGCCGAGCTGCTCGAATCGCTCGACCCCCTGCTGCGCGAATGGCTGCCCCGGCAGCGCTGGTTCGCCGGGAAGGGGCGCGCGGTCACCGGTTTCGACCTGGTGGCCGCCACCGAACTCCTGCCTCCCGAAGGAAGGCTGGGTCTCTATCACCTGCTCCTGCGCGTCCACCAGCCGCCGGTGCCGGGCGCTCCCCCGCAGCCCGGTGACTGCTACCAGTTGCTGATAGGCGTGCGCGAGGCGCTGCCACCCCGGCTGGCGCCCGCGCTGATCGGCCATGTCGTGGACGGCCCGCTCGACGGGCGCACGGTCTACGACGCCCTGTACGACCCCCGGCCCGCCGAGGTGCTGCTGGAGGCCCTGCGCACCGGCGCCCGCGTCGGCGCGCTGCGCTTCGAGCGGGACCCGGCACACGAGATCCGGGACCAGCTGGTGGCCCGGCTGATGACCGCCGAGCAGTCCAACTCCTCGGTGGTGTACGGCGATACGTTCATCCTCAAGCTGTTGCGCCGGGTCACCGCCGGCATCAACCCCGACCTGGAGCTGCCGCTCGCGCTGGCCCGTGAGGGCTGCGCGCGGGTGCCCGCGCCGGTGGCCTGGCTGCGCGCCGACCTGGACACCGAGCCGTACGTCCTCGCCGTGCTCCAGCCCTTCATGAACGGCGCGACCGACGGCTGGGAGCTGGCCCTGCGCGAACTGGCCAAGGGCGAGGACTTCACCCACGAGGCGCGGGCCCTCGGCCGGGCCACCGCCGAGGTGCACACCGCCCTCGCCCGCGCCCTGCCGACCGTCACCGTCGGCCATGCCCAACTGGAGCTGCTGGCAGGCGGGATGACCGAGCGGCTGGCGGCTGCCGTACAGGCGGTGCCCGCGCTGCGGCCGTACGAGACCGGGCTGCGCTCGGCGTTCGAGGCGCTGGCCCACCTGGCCCGCGAGGGGCAGACCTGGACCGCGCAGCGGGTGCACGGCGATCTGCACCTCGGACAGTGCCTGCGCTCGCCCGGCGACGGCTGGTCGCTGATCGACTTCGAGGGCGAGCCGTCCCGCCCGCTGGCCGAGCGGCGCATGCCGCAGCCCGCGGTGCGCGACATCGCGGGCATGCTGCGCTCCTTCGACTACGCGGCCCACTCGGCGAAAACCCCGGCGCACGACTGGGCGCACGCCTGCCGGGCCGCATACTGCACCGGGTACGCCGAGGTCACCGGCCGCGACCCCCGTACCGACCCGGTGATGCTGCGCGCGTACGAGACCGACAAGGCGATCTACGAGGTCGTCTACGAGGCCCGGCACCGGCCCGAGTGGCTGGCGGTCCCGATGTCGGCGGTGCGCCGCCTCGCCACGCCCGACCTGTCTTGAGCCCGACCCGACCCCGACCGGGAGACTCGTCCGTGACGTCCAAGAAGCCAGCCGGCCCGAAGAGCAAGTCCGGCAAGAAGCAGGCCAAGTCCTCGCAGGCGGCACCGGTGAAGCAGGTCCGGGCGAAACCCGGCAGGCAGGCGGACTCACCGGAGTACGCGCCCGCGATCCCGAAGGCGCGTACGCCGGAGGCGCCCGCGGTGCCTGCCGTGTCCCCGGCCCTGGACCCGGCCGACCGTGAGCGACTGCTCGCGGGCACGCATCACGACCCACACACCGTGCTGGGCGGGCACGCGGTGCCCGGCGGGGTGGCCGTCCGGGTGTTCCGGCCGTACGCCGAGGCGGTGACCGTCGTCTTCGAGGACGTGCGGGCCGATCTGCGCGACGACGGGGAGGGCTTCTTCTCCGGCCTGCTCCCGCTGGCCGAGGTCCCGGCCTACCGGCTGCTGGTGTCCTACGACGGCACGGTGCACGAGACCGAGGACCCGTACCGCTTCCTGCCCACGCTCGGCGAACTGGACCTGCATCTGCTGGGCGAGGGGCGGCACGAGGAGCTGTGGCAGGCGCTCGGGTCGCGGGTGCTGACCCAGCAGGGCGTGACCGGGACCCGGTTCGCGGTCTGGGCGCCGAACGCGCTCGGGGTGCGGGTCGCGGGCGGCTTCGACTTCTGGGACGCGACCGGCTTCCCGATGCGCTCGCTGGGCTCCACCGGGGTGTGGGAGCTGTTCGTGCCGGGGGTCGGAGAGGGCGAGCTGTACAAGTACGAGATCACCCGCCCGGACGGCTCGCGCACCCTGCGCGCGGACCCGATGGCCCGCCGTACGGAGGTGCCGCCGGCCACGTCCTCGGTCGTGGACGTCTCGCACCACGAGTGGGGCGACGCGGAGTGGATGGCCCACCGCGCGGACCGTCCGGTGCACGAGGCACCCTTCTCGGTGTACGAGGTGCACCTGCCGTCCTGGCGTCCGGGACTGACGTACCGCCAGCTCGCCGAGCAGCTTCCCGCGTACGTCGGCGACCTCGGCTTCACCCACGTCGAGCTGATGCCGGTGGCCGAGCATCCCTTCGGGGGCTCCTGGGGCTATCAGGTCACCGGGTTCTACGCCCCGACGGCCCGGCTCGGTACACCCGACGACTTCAAGTACCTGGTGGACAAGCTGCATCAGGCGGGCATCGGGGTGCTGATGGACTGGGTGCCCGCCCATTTCCCGCGCGACGAGTGGGCGCTGGCCGAGTTCGACGGGCGGCCGCTGTACGAGCACGGCGATCCCCTGCGCGCCGCCCATCCGGACTGGGGCACGCTGGAGTTCGACTTCGGGCGGCGCGAGGTGCGGAACTTCCTGGTGGCCAACGCGGTCTACTGGTGCGAGGAGTTCCACATCGACGGCCTCCGCGTGGACGCGGTCGCCTCGATGCTCTACCTCGACTACTCGCGCGAGGCGGGCCAGTGGACGCCGAACGAGTTCGGCGGGCGGGAGAACCTGGACGCGGTCGCCTTCCTCCAGGAGATGAACGCCACCGTCTACCGGCGCTGCCCCGGCGTGGTCACCATCGCCGAGGAGTCCACCGCCTGGGACGGTGTGACCCGGCCGACCCACCACAAGGGCCCGAGCGGCTTCGGCGGGCTGGGCTTCGGGCTGAAGTGGAACATGGGCTGGATGCACGACTCGCTGGCCTACATGAGCCACGAGCCGGTGCACCGCAAGTACCACCACCACGAGATGACCTTCTCGATGGTGTACGCGTACAGCGAGAACTACGTGCTGCCCATCTCCCACGACGAGGTCGTGCACGGCAAGCGGTCGCTGGTCTCCAAGATGCCGGGCGACTGGTGGCAGCAGCGCGCCGGCCTCAGGGCCTACCTGGCCTTCATGTGGTCCCACCCCGGCAAGCAACTCCTCTTCATGGGTCAGGAGTTCGCGCAGGGCGCCGAGTGGTCCGAGGCGCACGGCCCGGACTGGTGGCTGCTGGACCCGGCCTACGGCGCCGAGTCCGAGCACCGGGGCGTACGGGAGCTGGTGCGCGACCTGAACACCGCGTACCGGGCGACCCCGGCCCTGTGGGAGCGGGACACCGATCCGGCGGGGTTCGAGTGGATCGTGGGGGACGCGGCGGAGGACAACGTCTTCGCCTTCCTGCGCCGCGACGCCGAGGGCGGCCCGCTGCTGTGCGTCGCCAACCTCTCCCCGCTGGCCCGCCACGACTACCGCCTCGGCGTCCCCGACGACGTCCCCGCCTGGCACGAGACCCTCAACACCGACCTCGCCCGCTACGGCGGCGGGGATGTCGCCAACCAGGGCACGGTCAAGCCGGAACCCCAGCCCTGGCACGGCCGCCCGGCCAGCATCCGCCTGACGCTGCCGCCCTTGGCCACGGTGTGGCTGCGGCCGGCGTGAGACCGCGACCGTCCGGGGGTCCGTCGGCCGGCCCCCGGACGGAGCCCGGTCACCCCTGGAGCGCCGCCGGGACCTCGCCGGTGTGCAGCACGCCGAGGCGCTGGGTGGCACGGGTGAGAGCCACGTACAGGTCGCTGGTGCCGTAGGCGGCGGGGTCGACGACCAGCACCGAGTCGAATTCCAGGCCCTTGGACTGGCGGGGGTCGAGCAGGACCACGTTGCGGGTGAGGTCGGGCTCGGCGCCCGCCATGACGCCGTCCAGCGCGCCGGCGACGGTGGCGTGCAGGGCGCGCGGGGCGATGACCGCGAGCCGTCCCTCGGCCGGGGTCAGCTCGGCCACCGCCCGCGCGACCGCGCCGGGCAGGTCGCCGGAGGCGTCGCGCACCCAGGGGCGTACGCCGGTGGAGCGGACCGAGCTGGGCGGCTCGAAGTCCGGGTGCTCGGCGCGGACCACGGCGGCGGCCAGGTCCATGATCTCGGACGGGGTGCGGTAGTTGACGCCCAGCCGGGTGTGCTCCCAGCGGTCCTCGACGTACGGCTGCAGGATCTGCGACCAGGACCCGACCCCGGCCGCCTCGGCGGTCTGCACCGGGTCCCCGACCAGGGTCATCGAGCGGGTGGGGCTGCGCCGCATCAGCAGCCGCCACGCCATCGGGGACAGCTCCTGCGCCTCGTCCACGATGATGTGCCCGAACGCCCAGGTCCGGTCGGCGGCCGCGCGCTCGGCGGCGCTGCGGTGGTCGTCCTCCTCGTGCCGCTCGGCGAACCGCTCGGCGTCGATGATGTCGTGCGCCGAGAGCACCTCGGAGGACTCCGGGTCGTCCTCCTCCTTGTCGTCGAACTCGTAGGTGCGGGACGCGTACGACACGTCCAGCACACCCTGCGCGTACGCGATCTGCGTCTCCCGTTCCCGGTCGGCGCGGGCGCGGGCCGGCCGGTCGTCCTCGCCGAGGAGTTCGGCCGCCTCGTCCAGCAGGGGCACGTCCGCGACGGTCCAGGCGCGGGTGACGGGACGGCGTACCGCGTCGGCGTCCTCGGGCGAGAGGTGGCCGTCGGGCTCGGCGAGGAAGTCCGCGACCAGCCGGCGCGGGGTGATCCGGGGCCACAACTGGTCGATGGCGGCCCAGACTTCGGGGTTCTCGGCGAGCTCGTCGCGGATCTGGGTGATGTCGGAGGGGTCGAGCAGGCTGCTGCCGTCGTAGGGGTCGGTGCCCACGCGCTCGGCGTACAGGTCGGTGAGGGTGTTGAGGATGTGGCCCTCGAAGTGCTCGCGGGCCGCGTTGTGGGGCAGCTTGGCCGCCCGGGTGCGCTCGCGGGCGGTGGCGACCAGGCCCTCGTCGAGCATCAGCACCTCGCGGTCGTGCTCGATGGCGATCACCGGGTCCGGCAGCGCCTGCCGCTCGGCCACGACGGCGGCGAGCACGTCGGCCATCTCCGCACGGCCCTTGACCACGGCCGCCTCGGGGGTGTCGGTGGCGGTGGCCTTCACGCCGGGGAACAGCTCCCCGACCGTGGCCAGCAGGACGCCGGTCTCGCCGAGCGAGGGCAGTACCTCGCCGATGTAGCCGAGGAAGGCGGGGTTGGGGCCGACGATGAGCACCGCGCGGCGGGCGAGCAGCTCGCGGTGCTCGTAGAGCAGGTAGGCGGCGCGGTGCAGGGCGACCGCGGTCTTGCCGGTGCCGGGGCCGCCCTCGACCACCATCACGCCCCGGTGGGGTGCCCGGATGATGTCGTCCTGCTCGGCCTGGATGGTCTGCACGATGTCGTTCATGCGGCCGGTGCGGGCGGTGTTCAGCGCGGCGAGCAGGACGGCGTCGCCGGTGGGGTCCTCGTGGCCGGTGCGGGTGTCGTCGCCGAGGTCGAGGATCTCGTCGTGCAGCGCGGTGACGGTACGGCCCTCGCTGGTGATGTGCCGGCGGCGGCGCAGGCCCATCGGGGTGTGGCCGGTGGCCACGTAGAAGGGGCGGGCGACGTCGGCGCGCCAGTCGATGAGGACGGGGGTGCGCTCGGTGTCCTCGCGGCGCAGGCCGATACGGCCGATGTGGTGGGTGGTGCCGTCGGCGAGGTCGATCCGGCCGAAGCAGAGCGAGCCGTCCACGGAGTTCAGCGCGGCGAGCAGCCCGGAGCGCTCGGCGACCAGGATGTCCCGCTCCAGGCGTGCCTGCTGGGGCTTGTCGCCCTGCGCGAGGGCGTCCCTGACGCCGGTCTCGGCGTCGCCGCGCAGCTCGTCCACGCGCTCGTAGAGTCCGTCGATGAATTCCTGCTCGAACCGCAATTCATCGTCCGGAAATTCGGTGTTTGACAATTCCACTCCCGCCCGCATATACTGTGCTCATCAAGCTTCCACATGACCTCTCATAAAGAAGTCGTGAACGGTCCAATATACCGAAAGAAATCCCCCGGGCGCCCATGCCCGGGGGATTTCTTTGCTTGCGGCGTGCTTTGTCAGAGCAGGTCGGCCAGCTCCTCCAGCAGCTTGCGCCTGGGCCGGGCCCCGACCATGGAGCGCACCGGTTCACCGTCCTGGAAGACCAGGAGGGTGGGGGTTGAGAGCACCTGGTAGGCGATGGTGGTGCCGGGGTTGCGGTCCACGTCGAGCTGGACCACCTTCAGCCGGTCGCCCTCCGCGAAGGCGATGTCCTTCAGCACCGGCGCGAGCTGCCGGCAGGGCCCGCACCAGTCGGCGGTGAACTGCACCAGCACCGGGAGATCGGAGCCGAGCACCTCCGCCTCGAAATTCGCGTCCGTGACCTCGTCAAGACCGCTGATGACACTCATGCCTTTCGCCCTCCCAGCTCGCACACGGGTTCCGGGCCCCCCGGAACCAGCGCCTCGGCGGCCAGCCCGGCCCGCGCCTCCTCGGCCCGTCGCAGCTCCCCCGCGACCGTTTCCCGCACCGCCACCAGCTCGCCGATGAGCCCGTCCAGCTCATCCAGCTTCCGCCGGTACACGGCCTGCGACGCCGGACACGCGTCCCCCTCCGGGTGCCCGGCCCGCAGACACTCCACGAACGGCCGCGTCTCCTCCAGCTCGAACCCGAAGTCCCTGAGCGTCCGGATCTGCGTCAGCAGCACGAGATCCCGCTCGTCGTACCGCCGATGCCCATTGCCGTCCCGCCGCGCGGGCAACAGCCCCCGCGTCTCGTAGTACCGCAGCGCCCGCACGGTCGTCCCGGCGCGCTCGGCCAGCTCACCGATTCGCATGGCTTCGACGGTAGGGGGTGACGTGGGCGTCAGGGCAAGGCGGTCAGGCGGGGAAACGTGCCGCTCCGTCAAGCTCCGGAGCGGCACGTCGGCCGACGTCAGCCGGCGGCAACCTCTACGGGGGTTTCTTCCGACTTCTCGGCAACCTCCGCCGGAGGCACCGTCTCCCGCCCCGGCAGCAGCACCGCTACCACGACCGTCCCGATCCCCAGGATCACCGCCCCGATCAGGCTCGTATGCGCCACCGCGTCCGAGAACGACGACCCCACGGCCTCCGCCATCCGGTGCGCGCCCGTCGCCAGCGAGGACGCCTGCTGCTTGAGCTGGGCCGCCTGCTGCGGGTCCGTGGCCCCGGCCGCCTTCGCGGCGAGCGACTGGGCCTTCTCGCCGATGGCCTGCGCCACCGCATACCCCGCCCCCACGGAGTCCTGCGCCGTGGCGAGGGCCTGGGCCGGCAGGCCGGACCCCTTCGTCGCCGACGTCAGGTGGTCGTCGTACGAGGTCGCCAGCAGGGAGCCCAGGATCGCGATACCGAGCGAGCCGCCCAGTTCCAGCGACGTGTCGTTGACCGCGCCGCCCACGCCCAGTTCGGACTCCGGGAACGCGCCCATGATCGCGTCCGTACAGGGGGAGAGGGCGAGGCCGATGGCGAGGCCCAGGATCACCAGGGACGGGACGAAGTCGGCGTACGTCGAGCCCGCGTCGACGCGGGTCAGCAGGGCGAGCGCCACCGTGCCGGCGACCATGCCCGCGCCGACCGTCCAGCGCATGCCGACGCGGGGGGTGAGGTAGCCGGTGAGCGCGGAGCCGGCGAAGACCGCGCCGGCCAGGGGGAGCATGCGGACGCCGGTCTCCAGGGCGTCGTAGCCGAGGACGAACTGGAGGTGCTGGGTGAGGTAGTAGAACGCGCCGAACACGGCCAGGAAGAAGAGGGCGACCGCGAGGTTGGAGCCCGCGAAGCGGCGGTCGGCGAAGCGGCGCACGTCCAGCACCGGGCGCGGGTGGCGAAGCTCCCACAGGACGAAGGCGATCAGGCCGACGCCCGCGACGACCGCGGCGGTCACCGCCTTGACGCCCCACCCGAAGTGCGGCCCCTCGATGATCATGTACACCAGCGCGGCGATCCACAGCACGGACAGCAGCCCGCCGACGTAGTCGATGCGCTCGTGGTGACCGGCCTTGGACGGCGGTACGAGGACCAGCGCGCCGACGATCGCCACGGCGGCCACCGGCACGTTGATCAGGAAGGTCGAGGCCCAGCCGTGGTCCCGCAGCAGCGCGCCCGCGACGACCGGGCCGGCCGCGATGGCGAGGCCCGCGGTGGCGGTCCACAGGGTGATCGCCTTGACCCGCTCGGCGCGCGGGAAGGTCGCCGCGAGCAGCGAGAGCGTCGCGGGCATGATCAGCGCCGCGCCGACGCCCATGACCGCGCGGGCCGCGATGACGGTGGCGGACGAGTCCGCGAGGTTGCCGAACACCGCGCCGCCACCGAAGACGACGAGGCCGAGGATCAGCGCCCCGCGCCGGCTGTACTTGTCGCCGATCGCGCCCAGCAGCAGCATCAGCGCGGCATACGGGACGGTGTAGCCGTCGATGACCCACTGCAGGTCCGCGCTGGACAGCCCCAGGTCGCGGGTCATGTCGGGCGCGGCGACCGTGAGGGCGGTGTTGGCCATCACGATGATCAGCAGGCTGAGGCAGAGGACGAGCAGCGCCCACCAGCGCCGGGCGTACGGGCGCTCCATCCTCTCGACCGGTTCGTTCATGACGAGTCGCATGACAGCGGCTGACCTTCCTCGACATCAGGCACAACAGGTACTTGCACAGTGGCGTGCAATTGCACAACCATGTGCAATGTACGACCTTGCACAGTGCCGTGCAAGTCGAGAAGGTGTGCACAATGACTGCCATGACCACGGGTAACCCCAGCCGCGCCGACACCAACCGCCGCCGCATCCTCGACGTCGCCCTCGCCGAGCTGCTGCGCGACCCGGACGCCTCGATGGACCAGATCGCGCGCGCCGCCGGTGTCGTACGGCGCACGGTGTACGGGCACTTCCCCAGCCGGGAGGCGCTGATCGGCACGCTCGTCGACGACGCGGTGCGGGTGCTGACGGAGGCGAACCTGTGCGCCCGGGACGACGGCGCCGGGCCGGCCGACGCGGTGGCCCGTTCCGTGCTCGCGGTGTGGGAGATCGCCGACCGCTACCGCCTGCTGATCGCGCTGGCCCAGCGCACGGTCACCGTCCAGGGCATCCGCGACCGCCTCGCCCCCCTGCGCGAGGAGAAGACGCGGGTCCTCCAGCGCGGGCTGGACGAAGGGGTGTTCAGCTCACCGCTGCCGGCCGCCGCGCTGGCCTTCGTGCACGAGCAACTGCTCTTCGCGGTCATGGAGGCGGTGAACGAGGGGCTGCTCCCGGCCGAGGAGGCGGGCCACGCGGCGGCGGTCACCGCGCTCACGGCGGCGGGCGTACCGAGCGACACGGCGACGGAGTTGGTGGCCCGCGCGAGCGAGGCGGCATGAAAGACCGGCCGCCCGGCCCCGGTTCAGGCGGGGTCGGGCGGCCGGCGACAGAAGGCCCTTCAGGCGGGCCCCGGAAGACACCTCGGCCAGAGGCTCCTCATGCCTTGGCGAGTTCCTTCCCGCCCTCCCCCTCGGCCGGGGCCGAGGGCGTGGACGGCTCGTCCTCCCGCCCGTCGTCCAGCAACGTCGTCTCGTCGAACGGCAGCTCGCCCGCGAGCACCCGACGCACCCGCTCGGAGTCGATCTCCTTCGTCCACGTACCGATCAGCACCGTGGCGACGGAGTTGCCCGCGAAGTTGGTCAGCGCCCGCGCCTCGCTCATGAACCGGTCGATGCCGACCACCAGGCCGATCCCGTCCACCAGCGCCGGCTTGTGCGACTGGAGACCGCCCGCGAGCGTGGCGAGCCCGGCGCCGCTGACCCCCGCCGCGCCCTTGGACGCCAGCAGCAGGAAGAGCAGCAACGGGATCTGCTCACCGAGTGACATCGGCGTACCCAGCGCGTCCGCGATGTAGAGGGACGCCATGGTCATGTAGATCATGGTCCCGTCGAGGTTGAAGGAGTACCCGGTCGGCACGGTGATGCCCACGACCGCCTTGCTGACGCCGAGGTGCTCCAGCTTGGCGATGAGCCTCGGCAGCGCGGACTCCGAGGACGAGGTCGACAGGATCAGCAGGAACTCGCGGGCGAGGTACTTCAGCAGCAGGAAGATGTTCAGCCCGGAGACGATGCGCAGCAGCGCGCCCAGCACCACGAAGACGAACAGCACGCAGGTGAGGTAGAAGCCGAACATCAGCACGGCGAGGCTCTTGAGCGCGTCGATGCCGGACGAGCCGACTACGGCCGCGATCGCGCCGAACGCGCCGATGGGCGCGGCCCACATGACCATGGCCAGGATGCGGAAGACCAGCCGCTGGACGTGCTCGATGCCCCGCAGTACGGGCTGCCCGGCCGCCCCCAGCGCCTGCAGCGCGAAGCCCGTGAGCAGCGCGACCAGCAGGGTCTGGAGGACCTGGCCCTCGGTGAAGGCGGACACGAAGGTGACCGGGATGATCGAGAGCACGAAGTCCACCGGGGGCAGCGCGTCGGCGGACACCTGCGCGTGGCCGCTCTGGCGGAGCGCGGCGGTCAGGTGCAGGCCCTCGCCGGGGTGCAGCACGTTGCCGACGACCAGGCCGATGGTGAGCGCCACCAGCGACATCACGGTGAAGTAGCCGAGCGCGATGCCACCGACCGCGCCGACCTTCGCGGCCTTGCGTACGGAGCCGATCCCGAGCACGATCGTGCAGAAGATGACCGGCGAGATCATCATCTTGATCAGATTCACGAACCCGGTGCCGAGCGGCTTCAGCTCCACACCGGCGTCGGGCCAGATCAGGCCCACGGCGATGCCGAGCGCGACCGCCACGATGACGGCTATGTACAGGTAATGGGTACGGTCCCGCTTCACGGCGGGGGCGGCTGGTGCCGTACCGGGGGTGCTGGCGGCCACGACTGCTCTCCTTGACGTCTTCGTCGGCATGACCGGCGTGCGGCTCACGTCCGGGCGTTGCAGGGGATCGCGGAGACTATCTCCCGCCGTGTGAGGGCGGTCACCCTTCCGTTCATTTAGTTCATGCCCGAACGGACAGGCACACTGCTGGCATGCGTGCCCCCGCCCTCCCCCGACCCCGCAGCCTGGCGGGCCAGCTCTTCGCCATGCAGGCGGTGCTGGTCGCAGTGGTGGTGGCCGGGTACGCCCTGTTCACCTACGTCAGCGACCAGCGTCAGGCGCGGGACGCGGCGGAACGCCAGGTCACGGCGGTGGCCCGGTCCATCGCGGACGCGCCCTCGGTGCGGGCGGCGATCCGTACCCCGGACCCCTCCGCCGAGCTTGAGCCCTACGCGCTGCGGGTGATGCGGGACGCCGAGGTCGACTTCGTCACGATCATGGACCCGCAGGGCATCCGCTGGACCCATCCGTCGCGGGACGAGATAGGCCGGCGCTTCCTCGGCCGGACCGGGCCCGCCCTGCGGGGGCACACCTTCACCGAGACGTACACCGGCACGCTGGGCCCGTCCGTGCGCGCGGTGACTCCGGTGACGGACGGGGGCCGGGTGGTGGGGCTGGTCAGCGCCGGGATCAAGGTGGAGGCGATCAGCGCGCGGGTCCAGGACCAGGTGACGGCGCTGCTCGGGGTGGCGGGGGCGGCGCTGCTGCTGGGGGCAGTGGGTACGTACGTGATCAACGCGCGGCTGCGGCGGCACACCCACGGGATGAACGCGGCCGAGCTGAGCCGGATGCACGACTACCACCAGGCGGCGCTGCACGCGGTGCGCGAGGGGCTGCTGATGCTGGACGGGCGGTACCGGGTGGCGCTGATCAACGACGGCGGGCGCGAGCTGCTCGGGGTCGGCGGCCAGGTGGTCGGTCTGTCGGTCGCGGAGCTGGGGCTGCCGGGGCCGCTCACGGGGGCGCTGCTGTCCTCGGAGCCACGGGTCGACGAGGTGCACCTGACCGCGTCCCGCGTGCTGGTGGTCAACACCTCGCCGGTGTCCGGCGGGGAGCACCGGGGTACGGTCGTCACGCTCCGGGATGTGACCGAACTCCAGTCGCTGACGGGCGAGCTGGACTCCGAGCGCGGGTTCAGCCAGGCGTTGCGGTCGCAGGCGCACGAGGCGGCGAACCGGCTGCACACCGTGGTCTCCCTGATCGAGCTGGGGCGGGCGGAGGAGGCGGTGGAGTTCGCCACGGCCGAGCTGGAGCTGGCCCAGACGCTCACCGACCAGGTGGTCGCGGCGGTGGGCGAGCCGGTGCTGGCCGCGCTGCTGCTGGGCAAGACGGCGCAGGCGCACGAGCGGGGCGTGGAGCTGGTCGTCTCGCCCGAGAGCCGGCTCGACGACGGCGTACTCCCGCCGGACCTCGCGGTGCGCGACCTCGTCACCATCCTGGGCAACCTGATCGACAACGCGGTGGACGCGGCGCAGGGCAGCGCGCGGGCGCGGGTCACGGTGACGGCGTACGCGGCCGGCGAGGCGCTGCTGCTGCGCGTGGCCGACACCGGTCCCGGCGTCGACCCGGCCCACGCGGACCTCGTCTTCCGACGCGGCTTCACCACCAAGCCGGCCGGCCCCGGCGGGCGGGGCCTCGGTCTGGCACTGGCCCGCCAGACGGTCACCCGGCTCACGGGCACGCTGACGGTCACCGAGGCGGAGGGCGGGGGTGCGGCGTTCGAGGCCCGGCTGCCGCTCGGGCCGCCGGGAGGCGCCGTATGACCCCCGAGCAGCCACCCATCCGTGTCCTGGTGGTGGAGGACGATCCGGTGGCGGCGGACGCGCATGTCCTCTACGTCGGCCGGGTGCCGGGCTTCGTCGCCGTCGGCAAGGCGGGAACCGGCGCCGCCGCACGGCGCGTCCTGGACCGCACCCCGGTCGACCTCCTCCTGCTCGACCTGCACCTCCCCGACGTGCACGGCCTCCAGCTCGCCCGCTCCCTGCGCGCGGCGGGCCACCAGGCGGACGTCATCGCGGTCACCTCGGCCCGTGACCTGGCGGTGGTCCGCGAGGGTGTCTCGCTGGGCGTGGTCCAGTACGTCCTGAAGCCCTTCACCTTCGCCACCCTCCGCGACCGCCTGCTCCGCTACGCGGACTACCACGCGGCGGCAGGCGAGGCGAGCGGCCAGGACGAGGTGGACCAGGCGCTGGCCACCCTCCGCACCCCGGCCCCGCCCACGCTCCCCAAGGGGCTGAGCGCCCCCACCCTGCAACGAGTCACAGCGGCCCTGCGCGCCACCCCCACCGGCCTCACGGCAGCAGGCGTGGCCGAATCGGTGGGCATCTCCCGCATCACGGCCCGCCGCTACCTGGAGCATCTGGTGACCACGGCCAGAGCGACCAGGAGCCCCCAGTACGGCCAGGTGGGCCGCCCGGAACTGATCTACCGCTGGCTGTCCGAGGAGGAGGGCCGGGGACGTTGAAATGAGCCCCCTACGAGCCGCCTCCACAGGCCGCCAGACGTAGGAGAGTTGAAGGAATGGTGAAATCCGGATCATCCTTTCCGGTATGACCCTCGGAAACACCGCCATCACCACGCCCTTGCCCCCCGGTTACGCCCATGAGTGGGCGCTCGTGGACGTGGAGACCTCGGGGCTCGTCGCGCGGCGGGACCGCGTGCTGTCGGTCGCGGTCGTGACGATGGGCCCGGACGGCGCACGCACCGGCGAGTTCTCGACGCTGGTGGACCCCGGCTGCGATCCGGGGCCGGTCCACGTGCACGGGCTCACCCGCGAACGGCTCAGCGGTGCACCGGACTTCGCGCAGGTCGCCGAGGAGATAGCGGCCCTGCTACGGGGCCGGGTGATGGTTGCCCACAACGCGCAGTTCGACTACGGCTTCCTGGACCACGAGTTCTCGCGCGCCCGGCTATCCCTTCCGGTGTCGCGGCGACTGTGCACCCTGGCCCTCAATCGCCAGCTCGAACCACCCACACCAGACCTGAAGTTGAGCACCCTTGCCGCCCATTACGGCGTCCGGCAGACCTGGGCGCACGACGCCCTGGACGACACCCGCGTACTGGCCGGCATCTTCGGTGCCTCGCTGCGGGAGTCCGCCCGCCTCGGCCTGGCGCTGCCCCTGGTGGCCTGCCCGCCCCGGCAGAACTCGCGGTTCGCGCCCAGCCCGCCCAAGACACCGTGCGCGTACCGCAATCCGGGGCGTCTGACGGAGGGCGGGCCGCTGGTACAGGGCATGAAGGTTGCCATTACCGGAGAGACCGCCACGGCGCGGACCGAACTGATCGCCCGCTCGGTCGCGGCCGGGCTGAACGTGATGGGGTCCGTCAGCCGCCACACCAGCGTCCTGGTCACCGACGACCCGGCCGTCCGCTCCACCAAGGCCCGTCGCGCAGCCGCCGAGGGCGTACCGGTGATCGACGAAGCCGCCTTCCTGAGCCTCCTGGGCGACGTACGACCCGGCACGGCGCACCAGGAACCGGTCGTGCCCGCCCCACGGGCGCCGAAGCGGCCCGAACCCGTCGTCCGTACGCCCGACAAACCGCTGGCCGGACGGCGCGTGCTGATTCTCGGCGGCCCACACGCCGAGGCGGCGGCCGCCCGTACCCGCCTGGTGGAGCTGGGCGGTTCGGCCGCCGTCAACCTCAGCCGAGGCGTGACCGACGTCCTGCTCCTCGCCGACGGTGACCGGGACCGCCGCATGGCACGCGTCACCGAGCTGGGACTGCCCGTGCGGGACATCGGCTGGCTCGCGGGCACCGGGCTCCTGGACGCTCCCGGGCCCGCGGAGGAACCGTCGCACCCCGCCCCGCTGGTACTGCCGCGCGGCGGGGTCACCGACCTGCCGGACGCGACCCGGCCGTGGCACGTGACCGCGTCCTGGGCGCCACCGGCCGACTGCGAGGTCGATGTCGTCGCCTTCGTGCTCGACGAGGACGGCCAGGTCACCTTCGACGAGGACTTCGTCTTCTACGGCGCACCGGAGAACCCCGGCGGCACGGTGCGCCTGCTCGCCGACGGCCCGGCCGAACAGACGATCACCGTCGACCTGGCGGCGCTCCCGCCCGCGTTCCACCGGATCGTGGTGGCCGCCGCCGTGGACGGTGACCCGACCTTCGGCGAAATCGGCGCGGTCCAGGTGGCGACCGCACCGGGCGGTGGTGACGCCCCACTGGCACGTGCCACCCTCGACGCCGCCACCACGGAACGCACCTTGCTCCTGGCCGAGCTGTACCGCCGTGGTCCGGCCTGGCGCTTCCGCGCGATCGGCCAGGGCCACGACTTCAGTCTCGCGGAGCTGGCGCGCGGCTACGGGGTGGACATCGCGGACTGAGGAGCCCCGCTCCGGAAAGCGACCGGGCTAGAAGACCGACTCCGCCTCGTCCATGCGGGACACGGGGACCGTCTTCAGTTCGGTGACCGCCTCCGCCAGGGGGACCATCGCGATGTCGGTGCCGCGGAGGGCGGTCATGCCGCCGAATTCGCCCCGGTGGGCGGCTTCGACGGCGTGCCAGCCGAAGCGGGTGGCGAGGACGCGGTCGTAGGCGGTGGGGGTGCCGCCGCGCTGGATGTGGCCGAGGATGACCGGGCGGGCCTCCTTGCCGAGGCGGCGCTCGAGTTCGTAGGCGAGCGCGGTGCCGATGCCCTGGAAGCGCTCGTGGCCGAACTGGTCGATGTCGCCCTTGCCGTAGTCCATCGTGCCGTCGAGCGGGTGGGCACCCTCGGCGACGCAGACCACGGCGAACTTCTTGCCGCGCGCGAACCGCTCCTCGACCATCTTCACCAGGTCGGCCGGGTCGAAGGGCCGCTCGGGCAGGCAGATGCCGTGTGCGCCGGCGGCCATGCCGGACTCCAGCGCGATCCAGCCCGCGTGCCGGCCCATGACCTCGACGACCATGACCCGCTGGTGCGACTCGGCCGTGGTCTTCAGGCGGTCCATCGCCTCCGTGGCCACGCCCACCGCGGTGTCGAAGCCGAAGGTGCGGTCGGTGCCGGAGATGTCGTTGTCGATGGTCTTCGGCACACCGACGACCGGCAGCCCCGCGTCGGACAGCATCCGGGCCGCCGTCAGCGTGCCCTCGCCACCGATCGGGATCAGCGCGTCGATGCCGAACTCCTCGGCCATGTCGGTCGCCCGCTCGCAGGCCTCGCGCAGCCGGTCCCGCTCCAGGCGGGAGGAGCCGAGGATGGTGCCGCCGAGCGCCAGGATGCCGCTGACCGCGTCCAGGTCGAGGGTGCGGTAGTGGCTGTCCAGCAGCCCCCGGTAACCGTCCTCGAAGCCGATGACCTCGTCGCCGTAGTGCGCCACGGCGCGGTGCACGACCGACCGGATCACGGCGTTCAGGCCGGGGCAGTCGCCGCCTGCGGTGAGAACTCCGATGCGCATCGTGCTGTGTCTCCTGCTCGCTGTGGGTACCGGTGAGCCGCTCCGATTCTTTCACGGCCACCGAACGGCCGACGACCACCGCCCCCACCAGCATGTTCGGACCCCCACCGGGCTGACGGGCGCCTTATCCAGGCCCGCGGGTATTGTCAAGAGGGTTCCGCTCACCTCGGGTGGGCGATTTCTGTGCAGGCGTACGGCGGCGCCGGGAAGGCGGCCGCCGTACGAGCAAGGATCGGAGAGCACGCGTGACACGCAGCGTGTACGTGACCGGGATCGACCGGGGCGACGGCCGGCAGGTCGTCGACCTGGGCGTCATGGAACTGCTGACCCGGCAGGTCGACCGGGTCGGGGTGTTCCGCCCCCTCGTCCACGACGGCCCCGACCGCCTCTTCGAACTGCTGCGGTCCCGCTACCGCCTCCAGCAGGACCCCGCGACCGTGTACGGCATGGGCTACCAGGAGGCGTCCACGCTCCAGGCCGAGCGCGGCACCGACGAACTCGTCTCCACCCTGGTCGACCGCTTCCACCTGGTCGCCCGCGACTACGACGTGGTCCTCGTCCTCGGCACCGACTTCGCCGACACCCAGCTCCCCGACGAGCTGGCCCTCAACGCCCGCCTCGCCAACGAGTTCGGCGCGTCCGTGATCCCGGTGGTCGGCGCCCGCAAGCAGTCCGCCGAGTCGGTGCTCGCCGAGACCCGCAACGCCTACCGCGCCTACGCGGGCCTCGGCTGCGACGTCCTCGCCATGGTCGCCAACCGCGCCGCCCGAGAGGACCGCGACAAGATCGCCGACCGGCTCACCGACCGCATGCCGGTCCCCTGCTACGTCCTGCCCGACGAACCCGCCCTCTCCGCGCCGACCGTCTCGCAGATCGCGCACGCCCTCGGCGCCAAGGTGCTGCTGGGCGACGACTCCGGCCTGGCCCGCGACGCGCTGGACTTCGTCTTCGGCGGCGCCATGCTGCCCAACTTCCTCGCCGCCCTGACCCCCGGCTGCCTGGTCGTGACGCCGGGCGACCGCGCCGACCTGGTCGTCGGCTCGCTGGCCGCGCACAGCGCCGGCACCCCGCCCATCGCCGGTGTGCTGCTCACCCTGGACGAGGTGCCGAGCGAGGAGATCCTCACCCTGGCCGCCCGTCTCGCCCCCGGCACCCCGGTGCTCTCGGTGGCCGGCACCAGCTTCCCCACCGCCGGGCAGCTCTTCTCGCTGGAGGGCCGGATGACGGCCGCCACCCCGCGCAAGGCGGAGACCGCGCTCGGTCTGTTCGAGCGGTACGCGGACACCTCCGACCTGGCCCGCCGGGTCTCCGCGCCCAGCGGCGGCCGGGTCACCCCGATGATGTTCGAGCACAAGCTGCTGGAGCAGGCGCGCTCCGACAAGCGCCGGGTCGTGCTGCCCGAGGGCACCGAGGAGCGCGTCCTGCACGCGGCGGAGGTGCTGCTGCGGCGGGGCGTGTGCGACCTCACCCTGCTCGGCCCGGTGGACCAGATCCGCAAGAAGGCCGCCGACCTCGGGATCGACCTGGGCGACTGCCAGTTGATCGACCCGGCCACCTCCGAGCTGCGCGACTCCTTCGCCGAGAAGTACGCCGCCCTGCGCGCCCACAAGGGCGTCACGGTGGAGCTGGCCTACGACGTGGTCTCCGACGTGAACTACTTCGGCACCCTGATGGTGCAGGAGGGCCTGGCCGACGGCATGGTCTCCGGCTCGGTGCACTCCACCGCGGCCACCATCCGCCCGGCCTTCGAGATCATCAAGACCAAGCCGGACTCCGCGATCGTCTCCTCGGTCTTCTTCATGTGCCTGGCCGACAAGGTGCTGGTCTACGGCGACTGCGCGGTCAACCCCGACCCGAACGCCGAGCAGCTCGCGGACATCGCGGTGGAGTCGGCGGCGACGGCCGCGCAGTTCGGCGTGGAGCCGAGGATCGCCATGCTGTCGTACTCCACCGGCACCTCCGGCTCCGGCGCCGACGTGGACAAGGTGCGCGAGGCGACCGAGCTGGCCCGCGAGCAGCGGCCCGACCTGAAGATCGAGGGCCCGATCCAGTACGACGCGGCCGTGGACGCCGCCGTGGCCGCGACCAAGCTGCCCGGCTCGGAGGTGGCCGGCCAGGCCAGCGTGCTGATCTTCCCGGACCTCAACACGGGCAACAACACCTACAAGGCCGTCCAGCGCTCGGCCGGGGCGATCGCCGTGGGACCGGTCCTCCAGGGCCTGCGCAAGCCGGTCAACGACCTCTCGCGCGGCGCCCTGGTGCAGGACATCGTCACCACGGTCGCCATCACCGCGATCCAGGCGCAGGCGCCGACCGAAAGGGCTTCCCAGCAGTGACCCCCACCCGTGTACTCGTCCTCAACTCCGGCTCGTCCTCGCTGAAGTACCAGCTCCTGGACATGCGGGACAGCAGCCGTCTCGCGGTGGGCCTGGTGGAGCGGATCGGCGAGCAGACCTCCCGGCTGCGCCACACCCTGGTGGCCACCGGCGAGACCCGCGAGCACAGCGGGCCGATCGCCGACCACGAGACCGCGCTGAAGTCGGTCGCCGAGGAGCTGACCCGCGACGGCCTCGGCCTGGACTCGCCGGAGCTGGCCGCGATCGGGCACCGGGTGGTGCACGGCGGCATGTTCTTCACCGAGCCCACCGTCATCGACGACTCGGTACTCACCGAGATCGAGCGGCTGATCCCGGTCGCGCCGCTGCACAACCCGGCCAACCTGACCGGCATCCGTACCGCCACGGCGCTGCGCCCGGACCTGCCCCAGGTCGCCGTCTTCGACACCGCGTTCCACACCTCGATGCCGGAGTCCTCGGCGCGGTACGCGATCGACCCGAAGATCGCCGACCGGTACCGCATCCGCCGCTACGGCTTCCACGGCACCTCGCACGCCTATGTGTCACGGGAGACCGCGCGGCTGCTCGGCAAGGCGCCGGAGGAGGTGAACGTGATCGTGCTGCACCTCGGCAACGGCGCGTCCGCCTCGGCGGTGGAGCGCGGCCGGTGCGTGGACACCTCGATGGGGCTGACCCCGCTGGAGGGGCTGGTGATGGGTACCCGGTCCGGTGATCTGGACCCGGCGGTCATCTTCCATTTGGCCCGTGTCGGGGATATGTCCATGGACGAGATCGACACTCTCCTCAACAAGAGGAGCGGTCTGTTCGGTCTGTGCGGGGACAATGACATGCGGGAGATCCGGCGCCGCGTCGACGAGGGCGACGAAGCGGCGGCCCTCGCCTTCGACATTTACATTCATCGCATCAAGAAGTACATCGGCGCCTATTACGCCGTACTCGGGCAGGTGGACGCGGTGGCGTTCACGGCCGGCGTCGGGGAGAACGCGGCGGCCGTGCGTGCCGCGGCGGTCGCCGGCCTCGACGGCCTTGGCCTGGCGGTGGACGAGGAGCTGAACGCCGTACGGTCCGACGGGGCCCGGCTGATCTCGCCCGCGTCCGCGCGGGTGGCCGTCGCCGTGGTGCCGACCGACGAGGAACTGGAGATCGCGACGCAGACCTATGCGCTGGTCGGAAAGAAGAGCTGAGCATTACACCGCAGTAACACGCCTGAGCGCCTGTCCGCCCATTTGCATCGTCTGTATCTTCCGCCGGCCGGAATATTCCGCAGTGAAACAAACCGATAGGATCGCCTCATGCGCCGTTCGAAAATCGTCTGTACTCTCGGCCCCGCGGTCGACACCCACGACAGGCTCGTCGCCATGATCGAGGCGGGCATGAATGTGGCCCGGTTCAACTTCAGTCACGGCACCCACGCCGAGCACCAGGCGCGGTACGACCGCGTCCGGGCCGCCGCCAAGGAGACCGGGCGCGCCATCGGCGTCCTGGCCGACCTCCAGGGCCCGAAGATCCGGCTGGAGACCTTCGCCGAGGGTCCGGTGGAGCTGGAGCGCGGTGACGAGTTCATCATCACGACCGAGGACGTGCCGGGCGACAAGCACATCTGCGGTACGACGTACAAGGGCCTGCCCGGGGACGTCTCGCGCGGCGACCAGATCCTGATCAACGACGGCAACGTCGAGCTGAAGGTCGTGGACGTCGAGGGTGCGCGGGTCAAGACGATCGTCATCGAGGGCGGTGTCGTCTCCGACCACAAGGGCATCAACCTGCCCGGCGCGGCCGTCAACGTGCCCGCGCTGTCCGAGAAGGACGTCGAGGACCTCCGCTTCGCGCTGCGCATGGGCTGCGACATGGTCGCGCTGTCCTTCGTCCGCGACGCCAAGGACGTGCAGGACGTCCACAAGGTGATGGACGAGGAGGGCCGCCGGGTCCCGGTCATCGCCAAGGTGGAGAAGCCGCAGGCGGTCGAGAACATGGAGGACGTCGTGATGGCGTTCGACGGTGTGATGGTCGCCCGCGGTGACCTCGCCGTCGAGTACCCGCTCGAGAAGGTCCCCATGGTGCAGAAGCGCCTGATCGAGCTGTGCCGGCGCAACGCCAAGCCGGTGATCGTCGCGACCCAGATGATGGAGTCGATGATCACCAACTCCCGGCCGACCCGCGCCGAGGCTTCCGACGTGGCCAACGCGATCCTGGACGGCGCGGACGCGGTCATGCTGTCGGCCGAGTCCAGCGTGGGCGCGTACCCGGTGGAGACCGTCAAGACGATGTCGAAGATCGTCAAGGCGGCCGAGGAGGAGCTGCTCTCCAAGGGCCTCCAGCCGCTGGTGCCAGGCAAGAAGCCGCGTACGCAGGGTGGTTCGGTGGCCCGTGCGGCGGCCGAGATCGCCGACTTCCTCGGCGGCAAGGGCCTGATCGCGTTCACCAAGTCGGGTGACACCGCCCGCCGGCTCTCCCGCTACCGCGCGGCCCAGCCGATCCTGGCCTTCACCACGGACGAGGGCACCCGCAACCAGCTCACGCTGAGCTGGGGCGTGGAGTCGCACGTGGTGCCGTTCGTCAACACCACGGACGAGATGGTCGACATGGTCGACCAGGAACTGGCCAAGCTGGGCCGCTTCAACGACGGCGACACGGTCGTCATCACCGCGGGTTCGCCCCCCGGTGTCCCCGGCACCACCAACATGGTCCGCGTGCACCACGTCGGCGGCGGCGACCGCAACTGACGCACCCGGACAGGACCGTGGCCCGGTTCCCCTCGCTGAGGGGGACCGGGCCACGGTGTTGTGCGGCTCCCGAACGGGCTCGTGATGGTGCTTCAGTCGGCGTACTGGTGCAGCTTGGGGATGGTCAGCGTGCCGCCGAACTGGGCGGCCTGCTGGACGGTGACGTCGGTGAAGTAGATCAGCGGGATGTTCAGCGGCGGCGGGCTGTCCGGGCTGAAGGTGATCGGGATCAGACCGAACAGCTTGCCCGAGATGCTCTCGGTGTACATGGTGGTGTCGCCGCCGCGGATCGTGGACGTCGTGCCCTTGCCGGCCTGGACGTGGTACGTCTTGCCGGACGCCTTGTCCTTCACCGTCTGGTGCAGGTCGCCGATGTCGGTGCCGTCGGAGATGACGTACTTCAGCACCTTCTTGACCTTGCCGCTCGCGGTCCGTACCTGGACGACGCCCTGGTAGTCGGCGCCCTTGAGCAGCAGCGAGCTGGCGTTGAGGTACCAGGGGTCGTCGGCGAGGAGTTGCTTGTTGTCGATGCCGCCGACGTCGTCCGTGGCCTTCTCGCAGTCCTCGGCGGCGTCGGAGGCGCTCGCGGAGGGGCTGGGGCTGGAGCTGGAGCTGGAGCTGGCCGAGGTGCTCGGCGCGGGGGTCTCCTCGGCCTTCTCACCGGCCTTCGCCGAACTCTTGGCTCCCGGTGCGGGGGCGTCGGCCGTCTTCCCGGCCGGCTTCTCCTCGTCGCCCTTGGTGGGGGCCGGGGAGGAGGCGGAGGGCGCGGGGGTGCCGGAGGCGGACGGCGCGGGCTCGGTCGCGGAGGGCGTCGGAGTCGCCGACGGCGTGCCGGCCTGCTTGCCACCGGTCAGTACGTCCCCGAGGGCGTCCCCGATCGTCCCGAGCAGCCCGCCGTCGGTGCTCTTGGAACTCGCGGACGGCGCGGGGGTGCCGACGGCGGCGTCCTTCGTGGCCGGCGCCTGCGCGGACGGCGCGGCCGCGGGCTTCGAGGCGGACGAGGAGGAACCGGTGGCGGGGCTGCCGCCCTTGTCGTCATCGCCGGAACCTGAATCCGGCGAGGACGCCTTGCCGTCACCCGCGCCGGCCTTGCCCCCGGCGGAAGCCGAGGGGCTGGGGGTGGACGGGCCGGTGCTCTCACCTGCGGAGGGCGAGGGGCTCGCGGAGGTGCCGTCCACCTTGCCGCCCAGCGCCTCGACACAGTCCTTGTAGTCGGCCGCCTTCTGACTGTTGGAGGCCGGGGTGCCGCCGCCGCTGTCGGCGATGGCGAGGGTGGACGTGAAACCCATGCCCATCAGTACCGCCGTCGGCATCGCCACGGAGGCGATGGCCTTCCCGGCCGGCATGTGGAGCCGGGTGAACAGCAGCTTCTTGGGGGCCGCGTGGCGGGGCCCGGTTCTCGCACGGGACCCGTCCACATCGGGCCCGTGGGTCACCTCGTCAGCCGGCACTGTGCCTCCCGTTCGCCTCGTTGGCCGGGCTCGTTCCTGACAGGTCCATCGGCGTGCTCACCGGCTCCTCGCCGCGCGGGGCGGGGGCGCCGTACCGGCCGGACTCCTCCGCCTTCGCCGCCGGACCGGGCGACCAGGCGATGCCCAGGGCACCGCCCACCATGGAGAGGAGGAAGCCGATGACGAAGCCGCCGAAGTTGGACACGGGGATGGACACCAGCGCGAGCAGGATCGCCGCGACGCCCGCGAACACCCGTACATGCTTCTGGAACCAGAGGCTGATGCCCAGCACGATGAGCAGCACGCCGATGATCAGCGAACCGGCTCCGGCGGTGGTGGCCATCGCCACCGTCAGATGACCGATCTGCAGATGGGCGTACGGGAAGTACATGATCGGAAAGCCACCGAGCATGACGAACAGGCCGGCCCAGAAAGGACGGGCGCCCCGCCAGGCGCGGAACTGCAGCCTCCGGCGGGTGAACTGGCCGGGTGCGGCGGCAGGAGTCTCGGCGCTCATGGAAAACAGCTCCCTGGTGCGGCATTGCTGTGGTGAAGATGTGGGCCGCGGGTGAAGCGGCGGCCGGAGAGTGGACGGGCGGGGGAGCTCTTACTCCCCCGCCCGTCAGGCAGTGCCTAGTAGCACTCGGCCTTGTTGCCCGTGGACAGGGCCATGTGCAGACCGTTGAGCTTGAAGGTTCCGGCGGTGGTGGCCCACGCCGTCTGCTTCACACCGGTCAGCTCGGCGCTGGTCGCCTCCTGGGCGAACCCGTACGGGTTGACCTGCTTGTTGGCGATCTCACCGCTCTTGATGCCGGGACCCTTGAGGTCCTTGCCCGCGACACCGATGTTGATGTCGTGGAACGTGGCGTCAGCGCCCAGATCCTCGACGTCGATGTACAGGTTGTCCGCCTCGACCTGCTTCTTCGGGTCGGAGCTCTCACCGGCCGTCAGTCGCAGCGTGACCGAACCGATCCCCGGGAGACCGACGGGGGTGACGACCGACTGGCACATCTTGTGGATCGTGGCCTTGGTGAAGGCCGACACCGCCACCGGATGCGCCGTCTTCTCGCCACTCAGGGTGTAACCCGAGTCGATCGCGCCGTACTGCGAGAAACCGGTGCCGTTGAGCGTCTCGGCCGTCACCTTGAACGACTGACCGGACACGCTGAACGACGCGGCGAGAGCACCCTGCGCGAGGGCGACGCCTATCACGGCCGTAGCGGCGACGCTGGGCACCATGACCACAGCGAAGCGCTTCCATCTGGTCCCGCCACGCACCTGGGACTCCATATTTCCTCCTTCTCGGACGTACATCTCCTGTCCCGGAATCGCCCCAGGGGGCGGCTCGGCCGGGCAGGGATGGGAGAAGTGCTACGTCCTCGGGAAGGGGAGCGCCCGTGCTCGGCGGCACGAACCCGCGCCCGAACAACCGGCGTTCACCCCCGAGCGACAACCACTGGTCGCGCCTGACGCACATCACGCACAACCTTCGGGACAGGCTTCACCGGGAAGGCGAAGACCCCCCTGCCCCAGAGCCGGCGCCACTGCCGCCGGCTCTGCTCGGTGGGGACCCAGAGTCTCCCGCTTCCCGGCCGGCTGCCGGGGTGCGGAAATGGACCGAGCGTGGCCGATCGTGGTGCATTCTCGCCGCCCGCACAAGGGGCGCCGTTACCGGCTAGTAACGGCGCGATAACCGAACAACGACCCAGCGGTCTCGGAGCGCGACAGACCGTGCCATCAGTGGGCAGAGCAAAGCCGTTGATCATTGGACGAAGCCGGACAGATCAACGGCTGTGACTTACTCGGAGTAACAGGAGGCCGGTTTACCAAGTTTTGGTAAAGCGTGATCACTCATGCACCAGACCGGCCATTCGGCGAGCCCGGCATCACGCGCCCCGCGCCCCGACGCGGCGTCAGAACAGCGCCCGTGCCAGGGCCCTGCGCGCGGCCACCACCCTCGGGTCGTCGGCGCCCACGACCTCGAACAGCTCCAGCAGCCGGCGGCGCACCGCGTCCCGGTCGTCGCCGGCGGTACGGCTCACGGTGTCGGTGAGCCGGCCGAAGGCGTCCTCGACATGACCGCCCACCAGATCCAGGTCGGCGGCGGCGATCTGGGCCTCCGCGTCACCGGGCTTCTCGGCCGCGTCCCGGCGCACGCGCTGCGGGTCCATGCCCTGTACGCGCTGGAGCAACTCGGCCTGCGCGAGACCGAGGTTGGCCTCGGTGTTGGCCGGGTCGTCCGCCAGCACATTGCGGTACGCCTGGACGGCACCGCCGAGGTCGCCCGCGTCCAGCGCCTCGACGGCGGCGGCCAGCAGGGCGTCGTACGGCCCCTCCGGCGCCTCGGCGGCGGGGGCGGCGCCCGGAGCGGCGTCCGGATCGACGGTCAGACCGGTCAGGCCGAAGCGCTGCTCGGCGACCTGGATCAACTGGTCGAGGGTCTCCCGGATCTGCTGCTCGTCGGCCGCGCCCTGGAAGAGGGGCAGCGCCTGTCCCGCGACGACCGCGAAGACGGCGGGAATCCCCTGGACCCCGAACTGCTGCATCAGCATCTGGTTGGCGTCGACGTCGATCTTGGCGAGCAGGAAGCGCCCGTTGTACTCGACGGCCAGCCGCTCCAGCACCGGGCTGAGCTGCTTGCAGGGCTGACACCATTCGGCCCAGAAGTCGATGACGACCGGGACTTCGGCGGAGCGCTGGAGGACTTCACGCTCGAAGCCCGCCTCATCGACGTCGATGACGAGGTCGGCCGGCGACACCGCGCCCGCGCCGCCGTGCCGGGCGGCTTCGGCGCGCGCCTGCTCCGCCTTGGCCTTGGCCTCCTGGGCCGCCTTCACCGCGGCGAGGTCGACGACGCCGCTCATGGACATGTTCCGTGGCTGCATGCGTCCATCCTCCCCCGTTCCGGCGCATGAAGGAAAAAAACGATCGTGGTCGGCGATCGCGGGTCGGCGCCGGGTCCCCACCCGCGCCAGTGGTCGTCGCCCGTGTACGTCCGTCACGAGCTTTCGCTACGAGTCGTAGCGTAATAGCAGTGGGGGGTTCCACGACAGCGGTTTCCGGTGATCTCCCTCACGACATGTCGAGCTGCCCGGTTAGGGTCCTCTTCATGCAGAGCCGCACCCCCGCCAGTCGTACCGGGCGCCCGCGCAGCGCCGCCGCGGATGCCGCGATCCTGGCCGCGACGCGGGAGGGGCTGGTGGAACTGGGCTGGTCCGGGCTCACCTTGTCGGACGTGGCCGCGCGGGCCGGGGTGGCGAAGACGACGCTCTACCGCCGCTGGTCGGGCAAGCACGAGCTGGTAGTGGACGCGGTGGCGGAGCTGTTCGACGAGCTGGTGCTGCCCGACCGGGGCTCGCTGGCGGCCGACATCGAGGGCGTGGTGCTCCAGTTCGCGGCGATCCTGGACCGCCCGGAGGCCAAGTGCGGGCTGATGGGCGTGGTCGCGGAGTCGACACGGGACGACGCGCTGCGCGAGCGGGTGCGCACCTCGATCGTGGAGCGGCAGAAGCGGCTGGTGCTGGCCGGGCGGGCGCGGGCCCAGGAGCGGGGCGAACTCCCGCCGGAGGCCGACCCGGAGGAGTCCGCGCGCACGGTCGACCTGATCTTCGACATGGCGGCCGGGGCGGTGGTGCACCGCACGCTGGTCAGCGGCAAACCGGCGGACGAGGAGTGGGCACGGGGTTTCACCCACATCCTCCTCCTGGGCCTCACCACCCCGGTCCCGAACCTCACCCCTCCGGGGTAAGCAGTGAGTTGACGGGGGCTAGAACCCGGCCGGCTCGGTGTACACCCCCCACTCGTCGCGCAGCACCCCGCAGATCTCGCCGAGGGTGGCCTCCGCGCGTACCGCTTCCAGCATGGGCTCGATCATGTTGGCGCCGGAGCGGGCGGCGCCGAGCATGGCGTCGAGCGCCTTGCGTACGGCCGTGTCGTCGCGGGCGGCCTTGCGGGCGGCCAGGACGCGGACCTGCTCGCGCTCGACCTCGTGGCTGACCCGGAGGATCTCCAGGTCGCCGGTGACGGAGCCGGTGGCGACGTTGACGCCGACGACCCGCTTCTCGCCCTTCTCCAGCGACCGCTGGTAGCGGAAGGCGGACTCGGCGATCTCGCCGGTGAACCAGCCGTCCTCGATGCCGCGCAGGATGCCGGAGGTGATGGGGCCGATGGGGTGCTGCCCGTCGGGGTGGGCCCGCAGGCCCCGCTCCTTGATCTGCTCGAAGATCTTCTCGGCGTCCGCCTCGATGCGGTCGGTGAGCTGCTCGATGTACCAGGAACCGCCCAGCGGGTCCGCGACGTTGGCGACGCCGGTCTCCTCCATGAGCACCTGCTGGGTGCGCAGCGCGATCTCCGCGGCCTGCTCGCTGGGCAGGGCGAGGGTCTCGTCCAGGGCGTTGGTGTGCAGCGAGTTGGTGCCGCCGAGCACGGCCGCGAGCGCCTCCACGGCGGTACGGACGACGTTGTTGTAGGGCTGCTGCGCGGTCAGCGAGACCCCGGCGGTCTGGGTGTGGAAGCGGAGCCACTGCGCCTTGTCGGTCTTCGCCCCGTACACGTCCCGCATCCAGCGGGCCCAGATGCGGCGGGCGGCGCGGAACTTGGCGATCTCCTCGAAGAAGTCCACGTGGGCGTCGAAGAAGAAGCTGAGGCCGGGGGCGAAGACGTCCACGTCGAGGCCGCGGGAGAGGCCCAGCTCGACGTATCCGAAGCCGTCCGCCAGGGTGTACGCCAGCTCCTGCGCGGCCGTGGCCCCGGCCTCACGGATGTGGTAGCCGGAGACGGAGAGCGGCTTGTAGGCGGGGATGCCGGCCGCGCAGTGCTCCATCAGGTCGCCGATGAGGCGGAGGTGCGGCTCGGGCTGGAAGAGCCACTCCTTCTGGGCGATGTACTCCTTGAAGATGTCGGTCTGGAGCGTGCCGTTCAGCACCGCCGGGTCGACGCCCTGGCGCTCGGCGGCGACCAGGTACATGCAGAAGACGGGGACGGCGGGGCCGCTGATCGTCATCGAGGTGGTGACGTCACCGAGCGGGATGTCCCCGAAGAGGACCTCCATGTCGGCGGCCGAGTCGATGGCCACCCCGCAGTGTCCGACCTCGCCCAGCGCGCGCGGGTCGTCGGAGTCGCGCCCCATCAGGGTCGGCATGTCGAACGCCACGGACAGGCCGCCGCCGCCCGCCGCGAGGATCATCTTGTACCGCTCGTTGGTCTGCTCCGCGTTGCCGAACCCGGCGAACTGGCGGATGGTCCAGGTCCGCCCCCGGTACCCCGTCGCGTGCAGCCCCCGGGTGAACGGGTACTCCCCCGGCCACCCGATCCGTTCGAACCCCTCGTACACGTCCCCGCTCCGCGGCCCGTACACCGGTTCGACCGCATCCCCCGACAACGTGCTGAAATCCGCGTCGCGCTTCCGCGCGCGGTCGTACCGATCCTGCCACCGCCGGCGGCCTTCTTCGATCGCGTGAGCGTCCATACCATCGAATTTACTTGGACGTCCTAGTAAATGTCGATGGGAAACCGCCGTACGGGTGCGTACGGCGGTTCCGGTTACGCCTTGACGGCCGCCGGGGACGGCTGCGCGACCTTGGCCTCCAGCTCGTGGCTGATCTTCCGCTCGACGAAGAACGCCGCGGTCGGGATGGTGCCCGCGATCAGTACCCAGAGCTGCTTGCCGACCGGCCACTTCGCCTTGGAGCCCAGGTCGAAGGCGAAGACCAGGTAGACCACGTAGAGCCAGCCGTGGGCGATGCCGATGAGCCGCGTGAAGTCGCCGGCACCGTTCAGGTGGAGCAGGTACTTGGCGATCACGCCCAGGGTCAGCAGGACCAGCAGCACACCGGTGACGTAGGACATCACCCGGTAGCGGGTCAGCACGCTCTTCTTCATGGGTACGAGCGTAACCACGCTTTCCGGGAGATCTTGCCCCAGGGTGGCTCCCGCGCGGTCCCGCAGGTCAGGCTTCCTCGAAGTCCCCCGCCGCCACCCTCAGTGGCCGCAGGAGCGTGAAGATGTCGCCGCAGCTCTCCGCGTCGTAGGCGCTGAGGCCGAAGTCCATGGCCATGAGGTCCCGGGTGGCGGCGTCGACGACTTCGCGGCCCTTGTCGGTGATGACGGCGAGCGTGCCGCGGCCGTCCTTCGGGTTGGGGCGCTTGGCGACCAGACCCGTCCTGACCAGGCGGTCGACCGTGTTGGTGACCGAGGTGGGGTGGACCATCAGCCGTTCGCCGATCTTGGACATGGGCAGCTCGCCCTCCTTGGAGAAGGTGAGCAGCACCAGCGCCTCGTAGCGCGCGAAGGTCAGCCCGTACGGTTTGACCACGGCGTCGACCTCGGCCAGCAGGATCTGCTGGGCCCGCATGATCGAGGTGATCGCGGCCATCGAGGGCACGCTTCCCCAGCGCTGCTTCCAGAGCTCGTCGGCACGGGCGATGGGGTCGAAGGGGAGACTGAGAGGCTTGGGCACGTCATCAGACCCTACCGGCCGGTCATATCGCGGGCAGCCCTGTCTCGGCTTTCGGTCACCCGGCACCCCACCGCGAGCGCCGCACAGCACACCGTGCCCACCACCCCCGCCGCCGCCACAGCCGCCCGCACCCCGATCACCTCGGCCACCACCCCCGCCAGCGCCATGCCGACCCCCTGGATCGTCATCAGCCCGGCGCTCAGCAGCGTCATCGCCCGCCCCCGCAGCTCCTCCGGCACCGCCCGCACGAACCACTGGTCGAGCCCGAGGGTGTACGCCGAACACGCCCCGGCCAGCACCAGGAGCAGCAGCGAGGGCCAGAGTCCGGGAGCCAGGGCGTAACCCAGGTACGGCACCACCGCGAGGCAGACCAGCGGCAGCACGATCCGCTCCCGCGTCGCCGCCCCGAGCCGTGCCCCCGCGAACAGCTCCCCGGCGATCGTGCCGACGGGCAGCGCGCACATCAGCAGCCCGAGCCCCGTGGAGCCCGCGCCGAGCGTGTGGGAGTAGGGGGCGGCGAGCGCCTCGGGGAAGACCAGGAACATCGCGGGCACCCAGAAGAC
>NZ_WWKH01000986.1:0-10590 GCF_009865595.1 Streptomyces sp. SID1328
CGCGCCCTGGCCGAGGGCCGCCCGACCCCGGACGGCGGACTGCACGAGGCCGGGTTCGACGGCCCCCGCGAGGTCGCGTTCGTCTTCCCCGGCCAGGGCTCGCAGTGGACCGGCATGGGCCGCGAACTCCTGCGTACCTCCGAGGCGTTCCGCACCGCCCTCGCCGAATGCGACGAAGCGGTACACGCCGAGACGGGCTGGTCCGTGCTCGACCTTCTCCTGGACGACGACGCCCGGCTCGCCGACGCCGTCGAACTGGTGCAGCCCGTCCTGTGGGCCATGGAGGTCGCCCTCGCCGCCCACTGGCGCGCCCTCGGCGTCGACCCCGACGTCTGCGTGGGCCACAGCATGGGTGAGGTGGCCGCCGCCTGCGTCGCGGGCGCGCTGTCCGTACGGGACGCCGCGCGCGTCATCTGCCGCCGCAGCGACCTGATGCAGCGCCTCGCCGGACGCGGTGCGATGCTCGCCACCGAACTCTCCCCGGACCAGGCCCGCGGCCTCGTGACGGACTACGGCGACAAGGTGTGCGTCGCCGTGGAGAACTCCCCGGGCGCCACCGTCCTCGCCGGTGACCCCGACGTACTCGCGGACATCGCACGGGAGCTGGAGCGCCGCGAGGTGCTGTGCCGCACGGTCAAGGTCAACGTCGCCTCCCACTCCCCGCTGATGGACGAGATCCGCGCGGACCTGCTGGACCGGCTCGCCGAGGTCACGCCCGCCGCGCCGGGCACGCCGATGTTCTCCACCGTCCGCAGCGCCCCCGTCGACGGCGCCGTCCTGGACGCGGGCTACTGGGCGGACAACCTGCGGCAGCCGATGCGCTTCGCGGACTCGGTACGGCAGGTCGTCCGGGAGCGCGGGCCGGTCTTCGTGGAGGTCAGCCCGCATCCGCTGCTCGGCCGGGCGATCGAGGACGTCCAGTTGGACGCGGGGGTCGCGCCCACCGTCGTGACCACGCTGGTCCGGCAGCAGAGCGAGGCGACGGCCACCGCCCGCGCCCTCGGCCGTGCCTACGCCCTGGGCGCCCCGGTCGACTGGCACCGCCGCTACGGCGACGAGGGCCCGCGCGTCCCGCTGCCCTCCTACGCCTGGGACACCGAGGAGTACCGCGCCGCGCCCGAGCCCGCCGTACCGTCCGGCCTCGGGGAGCGCCGGGTGCGGCTGTCCCGGCTCGGGGTCGCGGCGCTGGGTACGGGCGTGACCGCGCGCGGGGCTTCCCCGGTACCGCCCGTGCTGTACCTCCAGGCGGTCGCCGAGACCCTGCGCGACCTCGTCGGCGCGGGCCCGGTGGAGCTCCGGGACGTGCGGATCGGCGGCGCCCTGCCGTCTCTCGCGGAGGCCGCGGCCACGACGCTGGTGATCGGGCTGGACCAAGGGACCGACGGCGCCTACGGGTTCCGGGTGGCCGCGCTCACCGACGGCTCCGCCGAGCCGGTGTCCTGCGTGACCGGCAGCGCCCTCGCCCGGCCGGGGGTGGACGCGTCGGCGGCCGTCACCCTGGACACCGCCCTCACCCGCTGCACCGAGTACGTGCCCGGCGCCGAGTTCTACCGCCGGGCCGAGGCCCGCGGCTACTCCGTCGCCCCGCCGCTGCGCGCCGTACGGCAGATGTGGCGGCGCGAGGGCGAGGCGGTGGCCCGGCTCCAGATGCCCCCGGCGGACGCCGGAGCGGTGGGCGCCCTGGAGGCCGCGCTCCTGACCATGCCGGCCTCCTGGCCGCACGGGGGCGGCGCCGCCCAGGACACCTATCTGCCGCTCTCCTTCGACCGGGTCCTGCTGGCCGGCGAGCCCACCGGCGAGTTCTGGAGCACGGCCCGGTTCGCGCCGGACGCCGACGGGGAGGGCGGGCGGTGCGACGTCGTCCTCACGGGGGCGGACGGCCAGGTGCTGGCCGACTTCGAGGGGGTCGCCCTGCTTCGGTCGGGGGGTGCGCCGGTGAGCGTCACGGAGGCCCGTCGTGCCGCGCAGCCCGTAAGCCTGGAGACGCCCCCCGTGGCGGACCGGCTCATCATCCACACCGCCACGGTCCTCGGCACCACCGTCGACCGGGTCGACCCCCGGCGCCCGCTGCGTGACCTGGGGCTGGACTCGCTGATGGCGGTTCAGCTCCGGCGGATCCTGAAGCAGGACTTCGGGGTCGAGGTCCCCACCAGCCGGCTCCTGGGCGACGAGAGCGCGGCGGCGATCGCGGCCGGGCTGGCCGGGGCAGGAGTCTGAGGGCACCACCCGCCCACGTGCGGCCGCCCCTCGACGGGGAACGGCCGCACGACGCCGTTCTGGAACCCTGATGTATCGATGCACTACGGTATAGAGAACGTCGTCGCCGTGGACGCGGGCCTGGTGAGGCGGTGGCAGCCATGCCGCCGGATTGCGGGAGGTGTCACGGAGACGCCTCGAACGGGGCCGAGAGTTAGAGAGAGCCGATGACGACCGAGGAAACCGAGCTGGTCCGCCCTCCCGGACGCCGGGAACGCAGCAGGCAGCGCATTCACGACCGCCTGTACACCTCCGCCCTGGAACTGTTCGCCGAGCAGGGGTACGAACGCACCACCATCGACCAGATCACCGAGCGCGCGGACGTGGCGAGGGGCACCTTCTTCAACCACTTCCAGCGCAAGGAGGACCTCGTCACCACCTGGGCCCAGCAGCGCCAGGACAAGCTGCGCACCTACATGGACAAGTCCCTCGCCCACCAGGACGACGACACCACCGTCCAGTTGGAGCGCTGCATGTCCGCGCTGGCCGACTTCAACGAGGCCGAGCGCAACCTCACCCAGGTCATGCTGGCCGCCTGGGTCAGGTCGGGCCAGCCGCTCCAGGAGGAGCCCGAGTACGCCGGGCACGTCTTCGTGCGGGCCATCCTCGCCGGGCAGGCGCGGGGCGAGGTCGCCCCCGACATCGACCCCATGCTGGCCGGCAACATGCTGCGCGACGCCTACCTGGGGCTGCTCTACCGGTGGAGCCAGTCCACCGGCGACAGCATCCCGCTCCACGTCGAACTGCGCGCCCTGCTGCGGATCTCGCTCACCGGCGTCCTCTCCTACCCCCGGCCCGGTGCCGCCCGCCCCACCCCTGCCGAGACCGCGGCCGTCAACTGATGCCCCTACGCGTCCGGTTCCGCCCCCCGGCGCACCGACGCCCCGTCGCCCGCCGGGCGGGGTGCCGGGATCGCCGGGGACGGGCGGGCGTGGGCGCGGGCCCGGCGGTCGTCGGACTTCGCGCACAACTCTCGTACGGCCGCCGCGAATCGTTCGGGGGAGGGCGGGTCGGCCGGGCCGAGCAGGTGCTCCTTCAGCTTGGCGCGGTCGGCCGCGTGGCGGTCCTGGCGCGGGTCGCGCACCGCGTCCAGCAGGTACCGCACGGTCGCCGCGTCCGGGGCCAGCACGGTGCCGGCCGACACGGTGGGGAAGGCGGCCCGGAACTCGTCCTCGGACAGCCCCGAGGTGTTGGCCACCGCGTACGGCTTCTCGCTGCTCAGCCAGTCCGAGACCACACTGGACACATCGCTGATCAGCAGGTCTGCCACGTTGAAGCAGGCGTAGAGCGCCGGGCGGGGGCCGGTCACGATCCGGTGCTCCCACGCGGGGAACGACGCCCAGTACGCCCGCTCCCAGGCGGCCGTGGCCCGCGCGAGCCGCTCCTCGCGGTCGCCGTCCGGGGTGCCCTGGAGCATCATCCGCTCCAGTTCGTCCGCCACGCCACGGAAGGCGGTCGAGGTGAGCTGGTCCAACTCTGACGTCCGGCGCAGTAGTTCGGCCTGGGCTTCGGGGCCGGGCCGGGGGCCGGAGCGCTTGGTGCCGGCCTCGTGGATCAGGGCCCGGATGCGTTGGTCGGCCGCGCCCGCGCGGGGGTCCACCGAGCCGGTCATCGGGTGCGGTTTGTAAAGGACGCGCACACGGGGGTCGTCGAGCAGTTGCCCGACGATGTGCTCGCCGGCGAGGACCACCGAGGTGTTGCCCGGATTGCCGTCCCAGCCCTCCCAGGTCGGGGCGTACAGCACGGTGGTGTACGCGCCGGTGGGCGGGCCCGAGTGCGGGCGGATCGGAGCCAGTTGCGGGCGGCCGACCTCTACCACGTCCTTGTCCTCCACGCCGACGTCCGCGAGCGCGTACCGCTCCCGCGCGGCCGGTCCCGCCACCCACACCTCGTCGTACGCCTTGGCGTAGGGGTTGCAGGAGGACAGCTTGTCGCTCTCGCCGTGGTTGATGAACGCGTGCTTGATGGCCGGGATGCGCAACACCTGGGACGTCCTGCCGGAGTTGGCCGGGTGCAGCATCGCCTTCAGCGTCGAGTTCTCCAGCGCGAACAGCGTGGCGACCTTGGGGAGGCAGAGCACGGGTACGTCCGTGGCGTCGATCCTCCGCACCATGAACCGCTCGCGCAGCACGATCAGCGGCCGCTCCAGTCCGGCGAGTGTGGAGAGCCACATGTTGGCCTGGTAGGCGGAGGAGGTGCCGCCGGAGAAGTACATCGCCACGGTGGGGCGGTACTCGGCCAGCCAGTCGTCCAGCCACTCCATGACCCGCGCGTCGCTCGCGGCCCGCTTCTCCGGCAGCAGCCAGGTGGCCAGGCGGGCGGCGCCCATGCCGATCAGGGTGAGCGAGGCGGCGAGGCCGATGGCGCCCCAACGGCCGTGCGCGGTGAGGACGGTGACCAGAAGCCCGGCGGTGGCCGGGACGGAGAACGCCAGCAGGCGGTGCCCGGTCTGGCGGGCGAGGACGCGGGGCGGGGCGGCGGTCGGGTTCAGCGCCGAGACGTCGATGTTGCGGGTGACGACCGGCAGGGTCCGGGCGCGGCGCACCAGCAGGGAGACGGCCTGGCAGGCGAAGTGCAGGACGTAGAACGCGCTCAGCGCGCCGAGCAGCGGGGGCATCTCCCGCTCCGGGTCGATCCCGTCCATCCGCAGCAGCGCCACCATGATCAGCATGTCGCGCAGCAACTGCCGTACGGTCACGTCCAGCCGGATGCGGCTGAGCGGGGACAGCAGGGCCGGGCGCCGGTACAGCAGGCAGGCGTCGAGCGCGAGACCGGCCGTGCCGGAGGCGACGAGGAGCGGGGCGTTCGGCAGCAGCGCGCCGGCCAACTGCGTGGCGAACAGCAGGAACAGCGTGAATATCGCGCACAGCACGGGTAGTTGGGTCGAGATTCTCGGGAGGAGTCCGGCAAGGGGCACGGTGGGAGCTCCTGCTGTTCGCACGACGGGACACGCGGCGCCGGAACGACCCCGGCCACCCGTGCCCGCCCCGGCCCCACGCACAGCCAACGACCGGCCCTACCCCCGGTCACGTACCGCCGTGCTTTCGAATCCGCCCGGCCTCCCGAGCAGCGGGACCTGTGGCCCGGCCCCTCCCGGCGCCATGGCATCATCGGCCGGGGTTCCGGCGGAGGAAGGGTCGCGCAGCGTGATGGAGCGGGTTCTCGGGGTGTCCGGCCGGGCCGGGGAGTTGCTCGACGGCGTCTCCCTGGAGATGACCGGGAAGGACGTGCCCCGGCTGGAGGAGGCGCGGGCCTCGCTGGACGGCGGGACCCGGATCAACGTCACCTACCTCGCGGGCGAGGACGCCGGCATGCGGCTCGCGGCCGCGCGGGCGGTGCGGGAGCACGGGTTCGTGCCGGTGCCGCACCTGTCGGCACGGCGGCTGCCCTCCAGCGCCGAGCTGGAACGTTTCCTCGCCGGGCTCGCCGAGGCGGGTGCCGTGGACAACGTCTTCGTGGTCGGCGGCGACCCCGCCCGTCCCGAGGGGCCGTACGAGGACGCGCTCTCCGTGATCCGCGGCGGGCTGCTCCAGCGGTACGGGGTACGGCACGTCGGCATCTGCGGCTACCCGGAGGGGCACCCGGCGATCGGCGACGGCGCGCTGTGGTCCGCGCTCACCGGCAAGGCGGCCGCGATCGCGGAGGCGGGGCTCTCGGGCGACGTCATCACCCAGTTCGGCTTCGACGCCGAGGCCGTCCTCACCTGGCTGGAGGCCCTGCGCGGGCGCGGGGTCCACCTCCCGGTACGGGTCGGCGTACCCGGCCCGGCGGGGGTGCGGCGGCTGCTCGGGTACGCGGCGCGCTTCGGGGTCGGCACGGGGGCCTCCGTCGCCCGCAAGTACGGTCTTTCCCTGACCAACCTCATGAGCACGGCGGGTCCCGACCGCTTCCTGGACGACCTGGCGGGCGGCTACGACCCGTCCCGCCACGGCGCCGTCAAGCTGCACTTCTACACCTTCGGCGGGCTCCGGACGACCGCCGAGTGGATCACCCGGTACCGGCGGGAACGCGGCTAGGAGCTCCTCGCGGCCGGGCCGGAGGAGAAGGACGCCCGCGCCGCCGCCCCCGGCCGCCTCGCGGCCATGTCTCGACGGCGGCAGGCTTGGAGGTGGGGGAGCAGGCCGCCGCCGCGTTGCGTCGAGCCCGGCAGTGCCGCTCGTGGGGCCCACTCACCCCCCCGTCCGCGACGGCGACGGACGTACCCAGCCCCTGCTCCGCGGGGGAACGGCTTTGGGACGCGAAGCGAGGCGATCGAATGGACCAGGCTCCCGAGGTGGCCGTGATCGGAGCCGGCATCGTCGGACTCTGCACCGCCTACGCACTGGCCGAACGCGGAACGACCGCGCGCGTCTACGAACGCGGCGTTCCGGGCCACGGGCAGTCCAGTGGCCAGTCCCGCATATTCCGCCACGCGCACGACGACCCCCGTATGGTCGAGCTGACCCGCGAGGGCCGCGCCGTCTGGGACGAATGGTCCGACCGGTTGGGCGTCGAACTGATCTCCGGGGACGGAGTGGTCGCCCTGGGCAGCCCCGTGCCGCGAAGACTGCGCATCCTGCAGGACGCCGGCGGCATACCGGTCCGGAGCGTGGACAGCGCCGAGCTGCACGCCCGCATGCCGCTGCTCGCCGACTACCACGGTCCCGCCATGCTCGACGAGGACGGCGGTGCCATCCGCACTCGTGCCGCCGTCGAGAGCCTGTCCGACGCCCTGGGTGACTCCGTGGTCACCGACGAGGTCATCTCGCTCCACCCGACGGGCCGCGGGACGGTGGAGGTGCTCAGTGCCGTCGGCCGCGAGGAGTACACGACGTCCGTGGTCTGCGCGGGCATGGGCACCGCACGGCTGGCGCGCACCGTGGGGCTTTCGCTCCCCGTACAGCCGGCCGCCCACGTCCGCCTCACCTTCCAGGTCGAAGGAGAACCTCCGGAGCGGGTCGCCTGCCTGCAGGACAGCAGCGGGGAATTCGGGGAGGTCGGCGTCTACGCGGTCCCCTATCCGGGCAACAGCCGGTACGCGGTGGGCCTCAGCCAGACGGTCGAGGTGCGGGAGGACGGCAGCTTCGCGGACCCCGCGGCACTGGCGGAACTCAGCGACCGCGCCCACGCGTACGTCTCCCGCGCACTGCCCGGCCTCGATCCCGAGCCCGTCGAGCACCTCCACTGCTGGGTGACGAGCCTGCCGTGGAGCGAGGACGGCATGGCGGTCTGGGAAGCCGGCAGGATCTTGTTCGCCGCCGGGCACAACCTGTTCAAGCAGGCACCCCGGCTGGGGCGGGCCCTGGCCGCCGCGGCCATGGGGGAGGAACTCGAGGAGGACCTCCGTCCGACGGCAGCACTCGGTCAGCCCCGCTGAACACCGGCAGGGGGGCCGGGCGGCCGGGCCCCCTCCAGTGCTCCGGAACCGCCTGGCCGCCTCCGACGTGCATGTCGGAAACTCGCCAGCCACCGATGCCGTACTGCCCGATGCTTGAGGCATGCGGAACGCGACCAGCAGCACCCACGCCCCCTCCTTCGACCGGGAGCACTGCGTGCACGCCGTCCAGTCCAAGGACGCCCGGTTCGACGGCTGGTTCTTCACCGCCGTGCTCACCACCCGCATCTATTGCCGCCCGAGCTGCCCTGCGGTGCCCCCGAAGGCCGAGAACATGACCTTCTACCCGAGCGCCGCCGCCTGCCAGCGCGCCGGGTTCCGCGCCTGCAAGCGCTGCCGGCCCGACGCCACCCCCGGCTCCCCGGAGTGGAACCACCGCGCCGACCTGGTCGCCCGCGCCATGCGGCTCATCGCGGACGGGGTCGTGGACCGGGAGGGCGTACCCGGACTCGCCGCCCGGCTCGGTTACTCCGCCCGCCAGATCGAGCGCCAGCTCCTCGCCGAACTCGGCGCCGGGCCCCTCTCCCTGGCCCGCGCCCAGCGTGCCCAGACCGCGCGGCTGCTGATCGAGACCACCGCGCTGCCCATGGCGGAGGTCGCCTTCGCCGCCGGGTTCTCCTCCATCCGCACCTTCAACGACACCGTCCGCGAGGTCTTCGCCCTCGCCCCGTCCGGCCTGCGCGCCCGCGCGCCCCGCGCCCGGTCGGCCGGGACCGCGGGAACGCTCACGCTCCGGCTGCCGTTCCGGGCCCCGCTGAACCCCGGCAACCTCTTCGGGCACCTCGCCGCCACCGCCGTACCCGGCGTGGAGGAGTGGCGGGACGGCGTCTACCGGCGCACGCTGCGGCTGCCGTACGGGCACGGCGTCGTCGCCCTCACGCCCGGGGCGACACACGTCGGCTGCCGGATCGGGCTGAGCGATCTGCGCGACCTCACCGTGGCCAGCAGCCGGTGCCGGAGGCTGCTCGACCTGGACGCCGACCCGGTGGCCGTGGACGAGCGGCTGCGCGCCGACCCGCTGCTCGCCCCGCTGGTGGACGCCGGGCCGGGGCGCCGGGTGCCGCGCACGGTCGACGAGGCGGAGTTCGCCGTACGGGCGGTGCTCGGGCAGCAGGTGTCCACGGCCGCCGCCCGTACGCACGCCGCGCGGCTGGTCACCGCGCACGGCAAGCCGCTGGACGACCCCGAGGGCGGGCTCACCCATCTCTTCCCCGACCCCGACGCGCTGGCGGCCGTGGACCCCGAGACCCTCGCCATGCCGCGCAGCCGCCGCGCCACGCTGACCACGCTGGTCGGCGCGCTCGCGGACGGCAACCTGAACCTGGGCGTGGAGGCCGACCGGGCCGAGACCCGCGCCCGGCTGCTGGAGCTGCCCGGCTTCGGCCCCTGGACCGCCGACGTCATCGCCATGCGGGCCCTCGGCGACCCCGACGCCTTCCTCCCGACCGACCTGGGCGTCCGGCGCGCCGCCCAGACCCTGGGCCTGCCCGCCACCCCGGCCGCGCTCACGGCCCGCGCCGAGGCATGGCGCCCCTGGCGGGCCTACGCCGTGCAGTACCTGTGGGCGACCGACAGCCACCCGATCAACTTCCTCCCGGCCTGAAGGACTTCTCGTGCGACACCACACCGTGACCGACAGCCCCTACGGGCCGCTGACCCTCGTCGCGGACGCCGACGGCGCGCTGTGCGGCCTGTACATGACCGACCAGCGGCACCGCCCGGCCCACGACACCTTCGGCCCGCGCGACGACAGCCTGCGCGTCTTCGGCGAGACCCGGGAGCAGTTGGCGGCCTACTTCGCGGGTGAGACCCGGCGGTTCACCGTCCGGCTCGGTCTGCACGGCACGCCGTTCCAGCGCAGGGTGTGGGACCAGCTCACCGAGATCCCCTACGGGCAGACCCGGAGCTACGGCCAACTCGCCCTCGCCCTCGGCACCCCGGGCGCCTCCCGCGCCGTCGGCCTCGCCAACGGCCGCAACCCGGTCGGCATCATCGTCCCCTGCCACCGGGTGGTCGGCTCCGACGGCAGCCTCACCGGCTACGGCGGCGGCCTGGATCGCAAGCGGCGGCTGCTGGCCTTCGAACGCGGCTCGGAGCGGGCCGAGGAAGGGGTGCTGTTCTAGGGCACCAGGCTCCGCAGCAGCGCCGGCAACGCCGTGCCGATCGGCTCGCGCACCACCTCGTCCGCGAGGTCGTCGTACGGGGTCGGCTCGGCGTTGACGATGATCAGCCGGGCGCCGTGGTCCGCCGCGACCCCGGCCAGCCCGGCGGCGGGTTGCACCTGGAGGCTGCTGCCCACGGCGACGAACACCGAGCACGCCTTGCTGATCGCCAGCGCCTCACCGAGGACCACCGGATCGAGGTTCTCGCCGAACATCACCGTCGCCGACTTCAGGATGCCGCCGCACGCCAGGCACGGCGGGTCGTCCTCGCCCGCCTCGACTCGCGCGAGCGCGTCCGCCATCGGGCCGCGCACCTCGCACCGGGTGCACACCACACTCCGGGCGCTGCCGTGCAGCTCCAGCACCTTGCGCTCGGGCAGTCCGGCCCGCTGGTGCAGGCCGTCCACGTTCTGGGTGAGGACCCGTACGGCAACCCCTGAGCGCTCCAGCTCGGCGACCGCCAGATGCCCCGCGTTCGGCTCGGCGCGCAGAGTCTGCTGGGAGCGCCGCATCTGCCAGGACCGCCGGCGGATCTCGGGGTCGCCCATGTAGTACCCGTAGGTGACGAGCTTCTCCGCCTCGGGGTCCCGGCGCCACAGCCCATTGGGCCCGCGGTAGTCGGGGATGCCGGAGTCGGTGGAGATTCCCGCGCCGCTGAGCACGGCGACCAGAGGCTTGCTCATGCCCCCGAGGCTAGGCCGCTCCCGCCAGCCGGGGCCAACGAAATACCCCTCACCCCCCGGTCGCCCACCGCACCCCCGCGACCACCCCCAGCACCAGGGCCGGCACCACCCACCC
>NZ_WWKH01000987.1:0-10790 GCF_009865595.1 Streptomyces sp. SID1328
GAGCGCGGTCACGGTTTGAGGCGGGAAAAACAGCGGTGACCATGCGGCCGCGCAGAATAATTTCCCGGCCCCCCTCTTGTTCGGCAAAACGGGGTACGCATACGGTGTCCATACGCGAGGTTCTCCCGTGGAGGATGGGACATGACGGAAATTCTTGTGCAGGCCGGTCCGGAGGGACAGGTTCCTTCGCTGACCAGGGTGGTCGAGCACCCGGCGTGGCCCGTCCTCAAGGCCGCGGTGGAGCAGATCCGGCCATGGCAGTCGAAGGACGGCTCGATCGACTTCACCGCCGAGGGCGCCCCCGAGCGGGCCGAGGCCGGGGCGGCCGTGGGCCGGGTCGTGGACGCGGTGGAGCAGCTCTCCCCGATGCTCCCGCACGACGCGGAGTACCACCGCGCGCTGGTGGCCGACCTGCGCCGCTGGGCCGAGGGCGGCTTCGAGGTGCCGGACTTCCTGGACTCGCTGCTGGCCTTCCAGCCGGCTGCAAACCGTGCCGACGGCCTCCAGCACCTGGTCGTCTTCCCGATGTACACGCAGAACGGCAACCCCGACCGCAATCTCGAGGCGGTCGTGCTGCGCATGGTCTGGCCGGACTGGCTGGCCGAGCTGGAGCGCACCCGGTACGACAACCCGCTGTTCTGCGGCATCACCTTCGAGGACTTCACGGCCGGGTACGACACCAACTCCGCCGTCCTCTTCCCGGAGACCATCGCCGTCCGCGAGGCGCCGGAACGTTTCTCCTGGGGTGGCATCTTCTGCGACCGCGAGGCCGCCCGCTTCCGCCGGGTCACCGACGCCGCCGTCGGCATCCTGGGCCTGGAGCTGCCCGAGGACATCGCCGCGATGGTGCACGACCAGAAGCGCTGCGAAGAGGCTTTCGTGCTCTGGGACATGGTCCACGACCGCACCCACAGCCACGGCGACCTCCCGTTCGACCCGTTCATGATCAAGCAGCGCCAGCCGTTCTGGATGTACGGCCTGGAGGAGCTGCGCTGCGACCTCACCGCCTTCAAGGAGGCCGTGAAGCTGGCGGGGGACGGCGTCCCGCAGGCCCGTGACGTGCAGTACGCCGTGCTCTTCGACCGGATGTTCCGCTTCCCGGTCACCGGCGACCGCGTCCGCAACTACGACGGGCTCGGCGGCCAGCTCCTCTTCGCCTACCTGCACAAGCACGACGTGGTCCGCTGGACCGACAACAAGCTCGCCATCGACTGGGAGCGCGCCCCGCAGGTCACCAACCAGCTCTGCGCCGACATCGAGCAGCTCTACCGCGACGGCATCGACCGCCCCAAGCTCGTCCACTGGTTCGCCGGGTACGAGCTCGTCGCCTCCTACCTCTCCCCGCACCCTGGCTCCAAGTGGGCCAAGGGCCCCGACGCCCTCGACCTGAGCCTGCCGCCGCGCAAGCTGGTCGACGACGTGCTCCCGGACGAGTTTCCGCTGAGCATGTTCTATGAGGCGCTGGCCAAGAAGCTGAAGAATGTGATCGCCGAGACCAAGGGCATCACGGCGGACGGCGCCGAGCGGATCGCCGCGTGAGCGACCGCCGGGACGAGACGGCAGTGGGAGAAGGGAAGACGATGCAGAACGGGGCTCTTCGGGGCGCGGTGATCGCGGTCGCCGGTGCGGGCGGACCAGCGGGCCGGGCCACCCTGATCAGGCTCGCCGAGGCGGGTGCGACCGTGGTCGGCGCGGACAACGACCCCGCCCGGCTGGCGGAGGCGGTGGACGCGGCCCGCTACGCCAACGGCGGCGCCACGGTCACCGGTGAGACGGTCGACCTGCTCGACCTGGACTCCACCCGTGCCTGGGCCTCCGGCATCGAGAAGGAGTTCGGCCGCGTCGACGGCCTGGTCCACCTGGTCGGCGGCTGGCGCGGCGGCGCCAAGTTCGACGACACCGACCTCGCCGACTGGGACCTGCTGGAGAAACTGCTCGTCCGCACCGTCCAGCACACCTCGCTGGCCTTCTACGACGCCCTCCAGCGCGCCGGTGACGGCCGCTACCTGCTGATCAGCGCCGCGGGCGCGTCCAAGCCGACCGCGGGCAACGCCGCGTACTCCGCCGCCAAGGCCGCGGCCGAGGCGTGGACGCTGGCCATGGCCGACGGCTTCCGCAAGGCGGGGGGCGAGGACGGCCCGAAGGCGGCGGCTGCCATCCTGGTGGTGAAGGCGCTGGTGCACGACGCGATGCGCGCGGAACGTCCCAACGCGAAGTTCGCGGGCTTCACGGACGTCAAGGAGCTGGCCGAGGCCATCGAGGGCGTCTGGGGCAGGCCCGCCGCCGAACTGAACGGAACCCGTCTGTGGCTGACCGAGAAGCCGTGAACCCTCCCAGGACCGACGCCCGTCGCCACCACGACCCGCAGGTCCGCGGTTTCGCCAGCGACAACTACGCCGGGGCGCACCCCGAGGTGCTCGCCGCCGTGGCCCTGGCCAACGGCGGCCACCAGGTCGCGTACGGCGAGGACGAGTACACCGAGAACCTCCAGCGGATCATCCGCAGCCACTTCGGCGCGACCGCCGAGGCGTTCCCGGTGTTCAACGGCACCGGGGCCAACGTCGTCGCGCTCCAGGCGGTCACCGACCGCTGGGGCGCGGTGATCTGTGCCGAGAGCGCGCACATCAACGTGGACGAGGGCGGCGCGCCCGAGCGGATGGGCGGGCTGAAGCTGCTCACCGTGCCCACCCCGGACGGCAAGCTCACCCCCGAGCTGATCGACCGGCAGGCGTTCGGCTGGGACGACGAGCACCGGGCGATGCCCCAGGTCGTCTCGATCACCCAGTCCACCGAGCTGGGCACCCTCTACACGCCCGACGAGATCCGCGCGATCTGCGAACACGCCCACGCGCACGGCATGAAGGTGCACCTGGACGGCTCCCGGATATCCAACGCCGCCGCCTCCCTGGACGTCCCCATGCGGGCCTTCACCAACGCGGTCGGCGTCGACATCCTCTCGATGGGCGGGACGAAGAACGGCGCCCTGTTCGGCGAGGCGGTCGTGGTCATCAACCAGGACGCCGTCTCGCACATGAAGCATCTGCGCAAGCTGTCCATGCAGCTCGCGTCCAAGATGCGCTTCGTGTCGGTGCAGTTGGAGGCCCTGTACGCCAAGGACCTCTGGCTGCGCAACGCCCGCCACGCCAACGAGATGGCCCAGCGGCTCGCCGAGGGCGTCCGTGCGGTGCACGGCGTAGAGATCCTGCACCCGGTGCAGGCCAACGGTGTCTTCGCCAGGCTCCCGCACGACGTGAGCGTCCGGCTGCAGAAGCGGTTCCGCTTCTACTTCTGGGACGAGGCGGCCGGTGACGTCCGCTGGATGTGCGCCTTCGACACCACCGAGGACGACGTCGACACCTTCGTGGCGGCGCTCAAGGAGGAGATGGCCCGCTGAGGGCCTCGCCGGCACATGCGAACGGCCCGGCCGGACGGTGAATCGTCCGGCCGGGCCGTAGTCGTCTCAGACGGCCTCGGCCGCGCGCAACTGCTCGTTCGTCGGGGCCGTGCCGCCCAGGTGGGCGGGGAGCCACCAGGAGTCCTCGGCGCCCTTCGGGCGGGCTGGGTAGGCGCGCTGGGCGGCGTCCAGCAACTCCTGGACCCGCTCGCGCAGCCGGCGGGTGATCGCGCCCGCGTACTGCTCGCGCGACGCCTCCAGCGCCTCGCCGACCCGCATGGTGATCGGGGTGTGGCTGCGCTTGAAGTTGCGCGGCTGGCCCTTGGTCCACAGCCGCTGGGTGCCCCACAGCGCCATCGGCACCAGCGGCACGCCCGCCTCCTGGGCCAGGCGCGCGGCACCGGACTTGAAGCCCTTCAGCGTGAAGGACTGCGAGATCGTCGCCTCGGGGAACACCCCGACGATCTCCCCGGCGCGCAGCGACGCCAGCGCGTGCGCGTACGCCGTCTCGCCCTGCTCGCGGTCGACCGGGATGTGCTTCATGCCGCGCATCAGCGGACCGGACACCTTGTGCCGGAACACCGACTCCTTGGCCATGAACCGCACCAGGCGCTTCTGCGGCAGGGCGGCCAAGCCGTTGAAGATGAAGTCCAGATAGCTGATGTGATTGCTCACCAGCACGGCGCCACCGGAGCGCGGGATGTTCTCCGACCCCTGGCAGTCGATCTTGAGGTCCCAGACCTTGAACATCGTCTTGGCGAGACCGACGACGGGACGGTAGACCAGCTCTGCCATAAGCGGGGTGGTCCCTTTCTGCTCTGCTCGGGAAAGGGGGCTCCCGGCGGTAAGTTACGGAGCCGTAGGTTTACGGCTCTCGCAGATCGTGCCCCAATAACGGACGGGTGACCAGTCCTGGTGCCCGGTAACGGCGAGATCCTCGTCACGTCCGCCCTCGATCCACTCTTTCGGAGGCAGGGAATCCATTCGGCCCTCGATGTGCTGGTGTTGAGGACGGATCGGACGAGCGGCGCCGCGGCGGCGGCAGGGTGGAGGACACGGGTGCGCGGGGCGGACGACGTACGGCGGCTGACGGCGGCCGAACTCGGCGGCGAACCGGGGGAGCGGGCCACCCTCGTGCAGTTCTCCTCCGCCTTCTGCGCGCCCTGCCGGGCCACCCGGCGCACGCTGGCCGAGGTCGCCCGGATGGTGCCCGGCGTCGCGCACGTCGAGATCGACGCGGAGGCCAGGCTGGAACTCGTCCGCGAACTCGGCATCGTGAAGACCCCCACCGTGCTCGTCCTCGACGCGGACGGCGCGGTGGTGCGGCGCGCCCAGGGGCAGCCACGCAGGGCCGATGTCATCGCGGCGCTCGGCGAGGCCGTGAGCGGGCGGCACGATGGCTGAGCGCTCCCGGGCGCCCCGGCGGCGACTTGACTGCGCCCGCCGTCTGTCGTCAGCCTGGCCCGGTGCCGATCGAACACCTTCTCGCCGGACAGGTCGTCCCCAGCGGCCCGGCCCGCCTCGGGAGCGCCCGCTGCCGGGGCCGTTGAACAGCACCGGACCCCACCAGCTCGCCCCCGTCAGCAGAAGGACGACCCCATGACGGCCACCCCCGGCCTCGGTTCCCGTCAGCCCGCCTCGCCGGACCTGCTGCGTTCCGTCTTCCGCCGGCACGCCGCCGGTGTCGCGGTGATCACCGCGCGCGGCGAGCACGGCCCGGTCGGCTTCACCGCCACCTCGCTCAGCTCCGTCTCCGCCGAGCCGCCGATGATCTCCTTCGGCATAGGCACCGGTGGGTCGAGCTGGCCCGCCATCGAGCGCACCGACCACGTCGGCGTGCACCTGCTCGCCGAGCACCAGAGCGACCTCGCCGCCACCTTCGCCCGCAGCGGCGCCGACCGCTTCGGGGCGTCCACCGCGTGGCGCGAGGGGCCCGGGCGGGTGCCCGTGCTGGACGACGTGCTCGCCTGGCTGGTGTGCCGGATCGTGGGGCGGGTACCGGCCGGGGACCACCGGATCGTGCTCGCCGAGGTGCTGCTGGGCGACCCGTCCGGCGACGGCCGTCCGCTGCTCTATCACCAGGGACGCTTCAACGCCCTGCGGGACTGAGCGGGTTGGGCCCCGCCGGGCCGGAGCCGTCGGGTTCCGGTTACGCTGCGTTGCGAAGGTCACAGTTCAAAGCGCTTGCTTAGCGGGCAGGAACTGGGTGTACTGGCGAGTAATATTTTGGTCGGAGCGCACGGACGCCCCGACCGCGATCGGCCGCTTGAGGCGCCTATGCTGCACTTCAAGAGGCAGCCCGGAAAAGACGATGCAGTAGGAGAGCCGGCGTGAGCTTGAGGATCGTTGTCACTGTGAAGTACGTGCCCGACGCCACTGGCGACCGGCACTTCGCCGATGACCTGACCGTCGACCGCGACGACGTGGACGGTCTGCTCTCCGAACTCGACGAGTACGCGGTGGAGCAGGCCCTGCAGATCGCGGAGTCCTTCGAGGGGGACGGCGACGCCGAGGTCACCGTGCTGACCGTCGGCCCCGAGGACGCGAAGGACGCGCTGCGCAAGGCCCTCTCGATGGGCGCCGACAAGGCGATCCACGTCGAGGACGACGACCTGCACGGCACCGACGTCATGGGCACCTCCCTGGTGCTGGCCAAGGCGATCGAGAAGGCCGGTTACGACCTCGTGATCTCCGGCATGGCCTCCACCGACGGCACTATGGGCGTCGTTCCCGCGCTGGTCGCCGAGCGTCTGGGTGTGCCGCAGGTGACGCTGCTCTCCGAGGTCTCGGTCGAGGACGGCACCGTCAAGGGCCGCCGTGACGGCGACGCCGCCTCCGAGCAGCTCGAGGCCTCCCTGCCGGCCGTGGTCTCCGTGACGGACCAGTCGGGCGAGGCGCGCTACCCGTCGTTCAAGGGCATCATGGCGGCGAAGAAGAAGCCGGTGGAGTCCTGGGACCTGTCCGACCTCGACATCGAGGCGGAGGAGGTCGGTCTCGAGGGTGCGTGGACCAAGGTCGAGGCCGCGACCGAGCGTCCGGCGCGCACCGCGGGCACGATCGTCAAGGACGAGGGCGAGGGCGGCAAGCAGCTCGCCGAGTACCTCGCGGGCCAGAAGTTCATCTAAGGCCCCGCGCCCAGACCGCCCCTCAACTTCGTTACGCAGGAGAGCAATCCCATGGCTGAAGTCCTCGTCTATGTCGACCACGTGGACGGTGCCGTCCGCAAGCCCACCCTGGAGCTGCTGACGCTGGCCCGCCGCATCGGCGAGCCCGTCGCCGTCGCCCTGGGCAATGGCGCCGCCGACACCGTCGCCGCCCTCGCCGAGCACGGCGCGGTGAAGGTACTCACCGACGACGCGTCCGAGTACGCCGACTACCTGGTCGTCCCCAAGGTCGACGCCCTCCAGGCCGCCGTCGAGGCCGTCTCCCCGGCTGCCGTGCTGGTCCCGTCCTCCGCCGAGGGCAAGGAGGTCGCCGCCCGTCTGGCGCTGCGCACCGGTTCCGGTCTGATCACCGACGCCGTCGACCTGGAGGCCGGGGCCGACGGTCCCGTCGCCACCCAGTCGGTGTTCGCCGCGTCGTACACCACCAAGTCCCAGGTCACCAAGGGCACCCCGGTCATCACGGTCAAGCCGAACTCGGCCGCCGTGGAGGCCGCCCCGGCCGCTGGCGCGGCCGAGGCCCTTTCGGTGACCTTCTCCGACAAGGCGACCGGTACCAAGGTCACCGGCCGCACCCCGCGCGAGTCCACGGGCCGCCCGGAGCTGACCGAGGCCGCGATCGTGGTCTCCGGCGGCCGTGGCGTCAACGGCGCGGACAACTTCGCGCTGATCGAGGCCCTCGCCGACTCGCTCGGTGCCGCCGTCGGCGCCTCGCGTGCCGCCGTCGACGCCGGCTGGTACCCGCACACCAACCAGGTCGGCCAGACCGGCAAGTCGGTCTCGCCGCAGCTCTACATCGCCAACGGCATCTCCGGTGCGATCCAGCACCGCGCCGGCATGCAGACCTCGAAGACGATCGTCGCGGTCAACAAGGACCCCGAGGCCCCGATCTTCGACCTGGTCGACTACGGCGTGGTCGGCGACCTCTTCGAGGTCGTCCCCCAGCTCACCGAGGAAGTGAAGTCCCGCAAGGGCTGATCCCTCCGACGCTGAACGAGGCCCCCGGAACCCACACGGTCCCGGGGGCCTCGCCCTGTTGTTGACCCGCCGGATCGCCCTGGATACCGTCCCTCAACGGTTTGTTGAGGCCGGAGGGTGTGGGATGGGTCGGCAGGAGCAAGTGAGGACGAGTCTCGGCGGCGAGGTCGGCAAGGAGGTCGACGGACTTCTCGCGCCCGTCGACGCCGACCTGGCGCTCCGGTACCCGGGCGATCCCGGCACGCGCCAGCCCGTGCACACCGTGTATGTGCCCGGTGACGTGTTCGGCGCGGGCACCGTGCGCGAGTGGGGCGACCGGGCGCTGGCCGCGCTCGACGAACACGCCCCGGACGCGGGCTCGTTCGCGGCCGTTCTCGGACTGGACGGGGAACTCGCCGGGCCGGTGTACGAGCGGGTCCGGGCCAAGCTGGAGCGGGAGCCCGTGGAGGACCTGCGGGTCGACTTCGAGGACGGGTACGGGCACCGGCCGGACGCCGAGGAGGACGAGGACGCGGCCCGCGCCGCCCGGCTCCTCGCGGAGGACTCGCCCCCGTACCTCGGTGTGCGGGTGAAGTGCATGGAGGCGGGGGTGCGCGAGCGGGGCATCCGTACGCTCGACGTCTTCCTCACCGGGCTGATGGCGGCCGGCGGCCTGCCCGAGGGGCTGAACCTGACGCTGCCGAAGGTGACGTACGCGGAACAGGTCGCGGCGTTCGCCCGCGTGCTGGACGCCTTCGAGCGGACGCACGGGCTGGAGTCCGGGCGGCTCGGCTTCGAGATCCAGATCGAGACCAGCCAGGCGATCCTCGCCACGGACGGCACCGCCACTGTCGCCCGCATGATCCAGGCGGCCGAGGGCCGGGCCACCGGACTGCACTACGGCACCTTCGACTACAGCGCCGCCCTCGGGGTCTCCGCCGCCCACCAGGCACCCGACCACCCCGCCGCCGACCACGCCAAGGCGGTGATGCAGGTCGCGGCCGCCGGGACCGGCGTACGCGTCTCGGACGGCTCCACCAATGTGCTGCCGGTCGGCCCGACCGCACAGGTCCACGACGCCTGGCGGCTGCACCACCGGCTCACCCGCCGCGCCCTGGCCCGCGCCTATCACCAGGGCTGGGACATGCACCCCGGCCATCTGCCGACCCGGTACGCGGCCGTCTTCGCCTTCTACCGCGAGGGGTTCGCCCAGGCGGCGGCCCGGCTCGCGGCGTACACCGCGCGCACCCGGGGCGATGTGCTGGACGAGCCCGCCACCGCACGGGCGCTGAGCGGCTACCTGCTCCGGGGGCTGCACTGCGGCGCCCTGGACAGCGCGGAGGTGACAGCCGCGAGCGGACTCGGCCGGGCCGAGCTGGAAGACCTGGCGACGGCCCGGCCCCGGTAGTGCCCTCAGTCCGCCGGAGGCAGCTCTCCGGAGCCCCGCGTGATCAGGCGGGTCGGCAGTTCGAGGCGTTCCGGGCTGCCGGGGGCGCCGTCAAGGCGCTGGAAGAGGCGGCCGGCGGCGGTGCGGCCGAGGGCGGCCGCGTCCTGCGCGACCACCGTCACGCCCGGCTGGAGCAGGTCGGCCAGCTCGAAGTCGTCGAACCCGACCAGGGCGACCGGCCGGTCGCGCTCGGCCAGGACCCTGATCACGGTGACCGTCACCCGGTTGTTGCCGGTGAAGACGGCGGTCACCGGGTCGGGCCCGGCGAGCATCTCCTCCGTGGCCCGCCGCACCCGCTCCGGATCGGTCGCGCCCAGCGACATCCAGCCCTCCGCGACCGGTATCCCCGCCTCCTCCATCGCCGCCCGGTAGCCGCGCAGCCGCTCGGCGGCCGTGTGGATGCGGGGCATGTCGCCGATGAAGCCGATCCTGCGGTGGCCGTGTGCGATCAGATGGGCCACCCCGTCACGGGCGCCGCCGAAGTTGTCCGACAGGACCACGTCCGCGTCGATGCCCCCGGCCGGCCGGTCCACGAACACCGTGGCCACGCCCGCCCGGATCTCCGGCTCCAGATAGCGGTGGTCGTCCCCGGCCGGGATCACCACCAGGCCGTCCACCCGCCGCGCGCACAGAGCGAGCGCCAACTCCTGCTCCCGCTCCGGGTCCTCCGCGCTGGACCCGTTGATCAGCAGCGCCCCGTGCGCGCGGGCCACCTCCTCGACGGCACGGCTGAGCGGCCCGTAGAACGGGTCCGCGAGGTCCTCCAGCACCAGGCCGATGCTCGCCGTACGGCCCTTGCGCAGCACCCGCGCGCTGTCGTTGCGCCGGAAGCCCAGCGCCTCGATCGCCTCCCTCACCCGCCGCTCGGTGTCCGGGGTGACGCCGGGCTCGCCGTTGACCACGCGGGACACCGTCTTCAGGCCGACCCCGGCCCGCGCGGCCACGTCCTTCATGGTGGGCCGGTTGCCGTAACGGCTGCCGGTGGCGCGGTCTGCTCGGCGGGTGGTCTCGGGCACGGTGCGGTGTCCTGTCCTGTTGTCCGGGGGTGTCGCAGGGTGGGGCGGGCAATCAAAGGCCGGTACAAGCGTGTGGCGTCGAGCATAGAGCCTGGACAACGTTGTCAGGTGCGAGAGAGACTGTCCACCGCCGTCCCGGCCCGCGCCCCCACCGCGACCAGGCCGGGGAGGCCCACCGGATCACCATCTACGGCTCGACGGGGAGACCAGACTCAGATGCACACCGACCTCGTGGCGGCCCTGGACATCGGCGGTACCAAGATCGCCGGTGCGCTGGTGGACGGCCATGGCCGGATTCAGGCGCGCACCCAGCGCCCGACGCCCGCGCGACAGGATGGCGAAACGGTCATGCAGGCCGTCGAGCAGGTGCTCGGCGACCTCGCCGCCTCGCCGTTGTGGGGACGCGCCTCCGTGATCGGCATCGGCAGCGCCGGCCCGGTGGACGCCTCGGCGGGCACCGTGAGCCCGGTCAACGTGCCGGGGTGGCGCGGCTTCCCGCTGGTCGAGCGGGTACGCGCGGCCACCGGCGGTCTGCCGGTCGAGCTGATCGGCGACGGGGTCGCCATCACCGCCGCCGAGCACTGGCAGGGCGCCGCGCGCGGCCACGACAACGCCCTGTGCATGGTGGTCTCCACCGGCGTCTGCGGCGGACTGGTCCTCGGCGGCCGGTTGCACCCCGGCCCCACCGGCAACGCCGGTCACATCGGCCACATCAGCGTCGACCTGGACGGCGAACCGTGCCCCTGCGGCGCACGCGGCTGTGTGGAGGGCCTGGCCAGCGGGCCCAACATCGCCCGCCGTGCCCTGGCCGACGG
>NZ_WWKH01000988.1:0-6958 GCF_009865595.1 Streptomyces sp. SID1328
GCGGCGACGGTGGTGCGGCTGACGGAGAGGGCGAGGGCCAGCTCGCGCTCGGCGGGCAGCCGCGCGGCCACGGGGACGCGGCCCTCCAGGACGAGCAGCCGGATGCCGTCGGCCAGCGCGCGATAGGCGGGCGGACGGCGCGTGCCGGGGCCACCCGGCCGTTCCTGCTGGGAGTTGAGGAGCCGGGCGAGCTGAGCGGCACCCACCGCCGAGGTCCAATGCGCCATGAAGATCAGTCCACCTTCCCCGGATTGGCCATGGATGGCCCTCCGTCCCAAGCCACAGAGTGACACGAACAAGGCCACTGTCACCACCCAGGGGGGTATCCCATGTCCACTCCGGGCCGTCTTTCCCGCCGGCTGTTCCAGCTCTACGCCGGTCTCGCGCTGTACGGGGCGAGTTCGGCGCTGCTCGTCCGCTCGGGCCTCGGCCTGGAGCCGTGGAACGTACTGCACCAGGGGCTCGCCGCCCGTACCGGCCTCAGCATGGGCGTGGTGCTGACCCTGCTCGGCGCGGCCCTCCTGCTGCTGTGGATTCCGTTGCGCCAGCGGCCCGGCCTGGGCACGGTCTCCAATGTGCTGGTGATCGGCTTCGCCATGGACGCCACCCTGTCCGTGCTGCCCGGCGCGCACGGCCCGGCCGCGCGGATCGCGCTGCTGGTCTCCGGGGTCGTGCTCAACGGCGCGGCGACCGGCCTCTACATCGCGGCGGACTTCGGCCCCGGCCCGCGCGACGGCCTGATGACCGGCCTGCACCGGCGCACCGGCCGCTCGATCCGGCTGATCCGCACCTGTGTGGAGGTCACCGTGGTGGCGACCGGCTTCGCCCTCGGCGGCACGGTCGGCGTCGGCACCGTGCTGTACGCGCTGGCGATCGGCCCGCTCGCCCAGTCCTTCCTGCGGGTCTTCGCGCTGCGCCCGGTGCCCGTACCGAGCAGGGTGGTTGCCGGCCACGAGCCGGAGCGCGCGATACTGCGCCGGTGACCGAGCCGATACGCCATCCGTACCTGGACCACCCCGGCCCCATCCCCTTCGCCCACCGGGGCGGGGCGGCGGAGGGGGTGGAGAACACGGTGGCGCAGTTCCGCCGGGCGGTCGCGCTGGGCTACCGCTACATCGAGACCGACGTCCACCTCACCGCGGACGGCACGCTGGTCGCCTTCCACGACGACTCCCTGGACCGGGTCACCGACGGCACCGGCCGCGTCGCCGACCTGCCGTGGGCGGAGGTCCGGCAGGCCCGCGTGGGCGGCCGGGAGCCCGTGCCGCTCTTCGCGGAGCTGCTGGAGACGTTCCCCGAGGTCCGCTGGAACGTGGACGTGAAGGCAGAGGCGGCCCTGCTGCCCCTCCTGGAGCTGGTCGGGCGGACGGACGCCTGGGACCGCGTCTGTCTGGGCTCCTTCTCCGAGGCGCGGGTGCGCCGGGCGCAGCGGCTCGCGGGGCCGAGACTGGCCACCTCGTTCGGCACCCTGGGGGTGCTGGGGCTGCGGCTGCGCTCCTGGGGGCTGCCCGCCCCGGTGCGCGGCTCGGCCGTGGCGGCGCAGGTGCCGGAGACCCAGTCGGGCGTCCCAGTGGCGGACGGGCGCTTCGTAAGGGCGGCGCACGCGCGCGGGCTCCAGGTGCACGTGTGGACGGTCAACGAACCCGAGCGGATGCACCGGCTCCTGGAGCTGGGGGTCGATGGCATCATGACCGATCACATCGACACGTTGCGCGAGGTCATGGAGGACCGCGGCGTCTGGGTCTGACCAGGCCCCCGGCGCCTCCCCCGCCTTGGCACGGCACTGCGGCGGGGAAGCGAGGGCGCGGGGTGGGTATAGGCACCGTGCGGGCGGAAACGCCCGAGGAGACGGCGGGTTCACGGCGCGAGCAACGCGGCTGGTACTGGTACGACTGGGCGTGCTCGGTCTACTCCACGAGCGTCCTGACCGTGTTCCTCGGCCCGTATCTGACCGCCGTGGCCCGGCACGCGGCCGACGCCGACGGCTATGTGCACCCGCTCGGGCTGCCGGTGCGCGCCGGCTCGTTCTTCGCCTACACGGTCTCCCTGTCCGTGATCGTCGCGGTGCTGGTGATGCCCCTGGTGGGGAGCCTGGCCGACCGCACGGGCCGCAAGAAGCCGCTGCTGGCTGCGGCCGCGTACACCGGGGCGGCCGCGACGACGGGCATGTTCTTCCTGGACGGGGACCGGTATCTGCTCGGCGGGCTGCTGCTGGTGGTGGCCAACGCGGCGCAGTCGGTCGGGATGATGCTCTACAACTCCTACCTGCCGCAGATCGCCCCGCCCGCCGAACGCGACCGGGTCTCCTCGCGCGGCTGGGCCTTCGGCTACGCGGCCGGCTCCCTGATGCTGGTCGTCAACCTGGTGCTGTACCTGGCCCACGGCTCCTTCGGGCTCTCCGAGCCGGCGGCCGTGCGGGTGTGCCTGGCCTCGGCCGGGCTGTGGTGGGGCGCCTTCGCGCTGATCCCGCTGCGCCGGCTGCGCGACCGGCACGCGCGCGTGGCGGCCGCCGCCCCGACCGGGCTGCGGCAACTGGCGGCCACGGTGAAGGACATGCGCCGCCATCCCCGCACCCTTGCCTTCCTGCTGGCCTACCTCGTCTACAACGACGGCATCCAGACGGTGATCACCCAGGCCTCGGTGTACGGCTCGGAGGAGCTGGGCCTGGAGCAGTCCACGCTGATCGGCGCGGTCCTGCTGGTGCAGGTGCTCGCGGTCGGGGGCGCCCTGGCGATGGGCCGGCTGGCGAGGTCCTACGGCGCCCAGCGCACGATCCTCGGCTCCCTGGTGGCCTGGACGTGCACCCTGGCCGCCGGGTACTTCCTGCCCGCCGGGGCGCCGGTGTTCTTCTACGTGCTGGCGGCCGCGATCGGCCTGGTGCTCGGCGGCAGCCAGGCCCTGTCCCGTTCGCTGTTCTCCCACCTGATCCCGCCGGGCAAGGAGGCGGAGTACTTCTCCGCGTACGAGATGAGCGACCGGGGCATGAGCTGGCTCGGGCCGCTGCTGTTCGGGGTGACCTACCAGCTCACCGGAAGCTACCGCTCCGCGATCGTCTCCCTGGTGGCCTTCTTCGTGATCGGCTTCGTCCTGCTGGCGCGGGTGCCGGTCCGGCGTGCGATCGGCGAGGCGGGGAACCCGGTCCCCGAAAGGATTTAGCGTTCAACACGAAAGGGCGGTAGTGTACGCGTTTGGCCTGCCAGACGTACCGTTACTGCGCGTCAAAGACAGCGAAACGCTGGGTCATATCTGCGAGCAGATGTGACAAACCGGGCGCGTGTGGGTACAACAAGGGGCGGCTACGACGGCGACGCACGACCCGGAACGGGACTCGGAACGGGAATCTTTACCGCCGACCGGACGTTGACCGGATGACGACGACAGCGACACCTGTCCTGTGGGCGACAAGCCCGGGAGGCACGATTCATGAGTGAGCGAGCTCTTCGCGGTACGCGCCTCGTGGTGACCAGCTACGAGACGGACCGCGGCATCGACCTGGCCCCGCGCCAGGCCGTGGAGTACGCATGCGAGAAGGGGCATCGTTTCGAGATGCCCTTCTCGGTCGAGGCGGAGATTCCGCCGGAGTGGGAGTGCAAGGTCTGCGGGGCCCAGGCACTCCTGGTCGACGGCGACGGCCCTGAGGAGAAGAAGGCCAAGCCCGCGCGTACCCACTGGGACATGCTGATGGAACGACGCACCCGCGAGGAGCTCGAAGAGGTCCTCGAGGAGCGTCTGGCGGTCCTGCGGTCGGGCGCGATGAACATCGCGGTACACCCGCGCGACAGCCGCAAGTCCGCGTAGCCCGAAGGGGCTGCGCCGACCTGGCGCACATAGAACCGCGGGCGCCGTACATCGTGACGATGTACGGCGCCCGCGGTTCTGTGCTGTCCGGACCCGCCCGCTCAGCGGGTCAGCGGCGGCCGGGGATCGTCGGTGGAGTCGTCGCGGCGCTCCCGGACGACCTCGCCCTGCACCACCTTGCCGTCCGGACGGTGGATACGGGCCTGCTGGAAGGCGTCACCGAAGGAACCCGGCGTGGCCGCGCGCAGCTTGCGGCTCACCACGTGCTCGGTACGGCGGCGGACCAGGTTCTGCACCGGGGGCAGCAGCAGGAGCAGTCCGGCCACGTCGGAGAGCATGCCGGGGAGCATCAGCAGGAGTCCGGCGAGCATCAGCAGGCCGTTGCTGCCGCCGCCCGAGGAGGGGGCCGTACCGCGCCGCAGGGCTTCGTCCAGGTTGCGGAAGGCGCGGCGGCCGGCCCGCTTCACCACGACCGCGCCCGCGACGAAGCTCGCGGCCAGGATCAGGAACACGGCGAGGCCCCCGGCCGCGTCCGCGACCAGGGTGAGCAGCCAGATCTCCAGCACCAGCCACGCGGCGAGGGCGAGCGGCAGATACCTGCGCAGCGCCGAGCGCCTAGGCCGCCCGGTCTGCCCGGTCCGCGGAGGGGTGGGTGCGCCAGTCGTCATGCTTCCAGTGTGCCTGGGCCCGGCTCAGTGCCGCACAAGGGGTGGATCACCCCCGCGGGCCGGGCCCGTACGGCGCCGCCTCGCCCCTACTTGCCCTTGGCCTTGATCTTGCCGACACGGTCGCCCACGCCCCACGCGGTGACCCGCCACAGGGCCTCCACGAGGATGTCCCGGCTCATCTTGGAGTCGCCGAACTCGCGCTCCACGAAGGTGATCGGGACCTCCACCACGTGGTACCCGGCCTTCACCGCGCGGCGGGCGAGGTCGACCTGGAAGCAGTAGCCCTGCGAGGCGACCTCCTCCAGGCCGAGCCCCTGGAGCGTCTCGGCGCGGAAGGCGCGGTAGCCGCCGGTGATGTCGCGCAGCGGCAGGTCGAGGGCGAGCCGGGAGTACAGGCTGCCGCCGCGGGAGATGACCTCACGGGACCGGGGCCAGTTCACCACCCGGCCGCCGGGCACCCAGCGTGAGCCGAGGACCAGGTCGGCGCCCTTGAGGGCGGTCAGCAGGCGGGGCAGTTCCTCGGGCTGGTGGGAGCCGTCGGCGTCCATCTCGACCAGCACGCCGTAGCCGTGCTCCAGGCCCCAGCGGAAGCCCGCGAGGTAGGCGGCGCCCAGGCCCTCCTTGCCCTTGCGGTGCAGCACCTGCACGTGGTCGTCCGTGGCGGCCAGCTCGTCGGCGAGCTTGCCGGTGCCGTCCGGGCTGTTGTCGTCCGCCACGAGGACGTGCGCCTCGGGGACGGCCTTGCGTACCCGGCCCACGATGGTCTTGATGTTCTCCGCCTCGTTGTAGGTCGGAATGATCACCAAGGCCGTGCCGAGCGGACCGAACTGCCGCCCTCCGGCCTTGGCCGAGAGGGTCCCGTCGCCGTCGTTCACTGCTGCCCCTTCATGTCGTGCGCAGGCGTCCACCATAGTGGTCACGGCCTGCGATGACGCGGCGGCACGGGGCTCGGGCGGTGCCGGAAGCCGGTGAGCGGGGCAGGAGCGCGCCTCTCGGCGGGTTTCCGGCGCCTCGCCGTGGCTTTCCCGCGGCGGATGGGGGCCCGCGCCGCCCTTCGGGCCGACCTGGGACCCGCTGGCTGCGGATCGACCGAGAGCCGTTGTCTACTGAGCGCGCGGGCCCCATCCGGGTCACACCTTGCCGACCGGCCGGAGCGTCCCCTCGTCGGCGCGAACACTGCGCCTGGCTGCCGTCGACGATGCCCCGGTACGGCACACCGTCCTGACCCAGTGGCGCCGCGACGAGGATGCGAACACTCCCCGGTCGAACGTCCGTTGGTGGACGCGGCCGAACCTACCGGTCCCCCGCCGTCGGCTGTCAACAGCCCCCTGGCCAGCGGCTACGCCGGGAAGGGCGCGGAAAAAGGCGAGGATCGCAGGTCGGGCGACCGGGCGGCGCCACCCGTTCGGCTCCACCGCCGGGCCGGGAGATCACTCGCCCGGCCGTACGAACACCGTCCGTCCCCCGACCACCGTCCGCAGGCAGACCGGGAGCCCGGTGCCGGGGGTGAGGTCGGGCAGGCCGGGGGTGCCGGAGCGGGGGTCGGTGGACCAGCGGGCCACCCGGTCGTCGGGGGCCTGCACGATGAGGTCACCGGTGTGCCAGACCGCGTAGTCGGCGGGGGCGCCCGGCACCAGGACGCCCGCGTCGTCCCGGCCGATGGCGCGCCAGCCGCCGCGCGTGTGCGCGGTGAACGCGGCCCGCACCGACACCCGGTGCTCCGGCGTGCGGTGGAAGGCGGCGGCACGGACGGTGCCCCAGGGGTCGAGCGGGGTGACCGGGCTGTCGGAGCCGAAGGCGAGCGGCACCCCGGCGCGCAGCAGGGCCGCGTACGGGTTGAGGGTGCGGGCCCGCTCGGCGCCCAGGCGGCGGACGTACATGCCGTCCTCGCCGCCCCAGATGGCGTCGAAGGCGGGCTGGACGGAGGCGATCAGGCCCAGCTCGGCGAAGGCGGCGACGGTGTCGGGGGTGAGCATCTCGGCGTGCTCGACCCGGTGCCGGGCGGCCCGTACGCGGGCCAGGCCGACCTTCTCGGCGGCGGTGCGCATGCCCTCGACCACGGCGGTGACGGCGGCGTCGCCGATGGCGTGGAAGCCGGCCTGCAGCCCGGCCTCGGTGCAGGCGACGACGTGCTCGGCGACCGCGTCGGCGTCCAGGTAGGCGGTGCCGGTGTGCGGGGCGTCGGTGTAGGGCTGGTGCAGGCAGGCGGTGTGGGAGCCCAGCGCCCCGTCCACGAAGAGGTCGCCGGCCGCGCCGGCCGCGCCCAGTTCGCGGGCCTTGTCGACGTCCCGCTCGGCCCAGTAGCCGACGACGCGGGGGCCGGGCAGTTCTCCGGCGAGCCGGAGCAGGCCGGTGAAGTCGTCCTCGGAGGAGATCTGCGGGCCGCCGCACTCGTGCACCGAGCCGATGCCGAGGGAGGCCGCGTGCGCGAGCGCGGTGCGCTGGGCCTCGGCGCGCTGGGCCGGGGCGAGCGCGCCGAGGGCGGCCTCGCG
>NZ_WWKH01000989.1:0-9682 GCF_009865595.1 Streptomyces sp. SID1328
CCGCCGTCAGCAGCACCCGCTCCACGGGCAGCCCGTGCCGCCGAGCCACCGCCGCCCGCGCGGCCCGCCCGTCCGGGTAGGCCGCGAGAGTGGTCAGTGAGGCGGCGATCTCCTCGCGCAGCCAGCGCGGGGGCGTGTCCGCGCGGACGTTGACGGCGAGGTCCACCAGGCCCGCCCCGGCGTCGCGGACCTCGGCGTCCCCGTGGTGGCGCAGATCGGGCCCGGCGTCAGTGCGCATGGCTGTGGGAGTGGCCGCCGTGGTGGTGATGGCCGTGCCCGTGGTCGTGGCCGTCGTCGTCCGGGTGGAAGTGCGGCTGCTGGGGCTGCCCCACCTTGTCCTCAAAACCCGGCAGCGCGATCCGGTACACACAGGAGTCGCAGTTCATGCGCAGATCACCGGCGACGGCCTCCGCGTACCGCTCCATCACCAGGTCCAGCAGCTCCGGCTCGGGCCCGATCACGTCCGCCGAACGCACCTCCACCTCCGGGTGCGCGGCCGCCCACTCCTCGGTCTGCCGCCGCACCCGGTCGGGCAGGATGCCGGTGAACAGGAAGTACGGCAGCACGACGATCCGGCGCGCCCCCAGCCGGGCGACCCGGTCCAGGCCGCTCGGCACGTCCGGTGCCGCCAGCGACACGAACGCCGTCTCCACACCCGCGTATCCGCGCCCCTCCCACAGCAGCCGGGCCGCCTTGCACACCTCGGCGTTGGCGTCCGGGTCGGTGGAGCCGCGCCCGACCAGGAGGACGGTCACGTCCTCGCGGGGGGTGCCGGCGAGGGTTTCGTCCAGCCGGCGTTCCAGCACCCGCAGCAGGGCGGGGTGCGGGCCGAGGGGGCGGCCGTAGGTGTAGGTGACGCCCGGATGGCGCTCCTTCTCGCGGGCCAGCGCGGCCGGTATGTCGCCCTTGGCGTGCCCGGCGGACACCAGCATCAGCGGCACGGCGGCGAAGCGGCGTACGCCCCGCTCCACCAGCTCGGTGACGGCCTCGCCCAGCGGGGGCGGGGACAGCTCGATGAAGCCGCCCGCGACGGGCAGTTCGGGGTGGCGGCGGCCCAGCTCCTTCACGAAGTCGCGGAACGCCTCGGCCCCGGCCTCGTCACGGGTGCCGTGTCCGGCGATGAGCAGGGCGGGCGGCTGGGTGGTCACGGTGTCTCCTCGGGGTGGGTCGGGTGGTACAGCAGGGCGTTGAGCGCGGCGGCGGCGACCGCCGAGCCGCCCTTCTCGGAGACGTTGCTCACGGCGGGCAGCCCGCTCGCGCGCAGCGCCTCCTTGGACTCGGCGGCGCCCACGAAGCCGACCGGCAGCCCGATGACGAGCGCCGGGTCGGCGTCCAGGGTGAGCAGCTCCTCCAGCGCGGTCGGCGCACAGCCGATCACCCACAGCGCGCCCGGACCGACCTGCTCGTACGCGAGGCGCACGGCGTTCGCCGAACGGGTCAGTCCGGGGCCGGACCTGGCCTCCCGCAGCCGGCAGACGGTGTCGCGGCGGGTGATCCCGGCCGCGACCATCTCCACGTCCACGACGACCGGCGCCCCGGCGTGCAGCGCGGCGTGCCCGCGCCGGAGGTCGGCCTCGGCCGTGACGAGGTCGGTGGCGTAGTCGAGGTCGGCGGCGGAGTGGATGACCCGCTCCACCACCGCACGGGTCAGCGGCGGAAAGCCGGAGGTGTCCAGGCGGGCGCGCAGCCGCCGGAACGACTCCTGCTCGATGGGGTGGACGACACGGTTCACCGGGCTCCCTCCGGGGCGTGCTGCCAGCGGTAGCCGCGCGGGGTCACCATCCGCCCGGCGATGTTCCGGGTGGCGGTGTTGCCGACGGTGACCACCGTCATCATGTCGACGGTCGCCGGGTCGAGTTCGGCGAGCGTGGTCAGCCGGGCGGACTCGTCCGGCCGGGAGGCGTTGCGCACCACACCGACCGGCGTCCCCGGCTCCCGGTGGTCGCTCAGGACGGCCAGCGCCTTGGGGAGCTGCCAGTCCCGGCCGCGCGAACGGGGGTTGTAGAAGGTCACCACGATGTCCGCCTCGGCGGCCGCGCGCACCCTGCGCTCGATGACCTCCCACGGGGTGTGCAGGTCGGAGAGGCTGATCGAGACGTGGTCGTGGCCCAGTGGCGCGCCCAGCACCGCCCCGGCCGCGAGCGCGGCGGTGACACCGGGTACGCCGACCACGTCGATGTCGTCGGACGCCTCCGCGAGCGCGGGGGAGGCCATGGCGTACACGCCCGCGTCCCCGCTGCCGATCAGCGCCACCGCGTGCCCCTTGCGGGCCTCCGCGACCGCCGTACGGGCCCGCTCCTCCTCCGCCCCGAGTCCCGACTCCAGCACCCGGGTACCGGGCCGGATCAGGTCGCGGATCTGGTCGACGTACTGGTCCAGGCCCACCAGCACCGAGGCGCGCCGCAGTTCGGCGGCCGCGCGCGGGGTCAGCAGGTCGCGGGCGCCGGGTCCGAGCCCCACCACCGCGAGCCGTCCCCGGCCGGGACGTCGTACGACCGCGCAGGTCGCCATGGCAGGGTCGGCGGCCGACTTCCGCTTGGGCACGAGGAGTTCGCCACCGGTCCGCAGCGCGGCGGCCTCCGCCACGGACGGGGTGCCGACCGCGGCGAGGGGCGCGTCGGAAGGATTCGGCACGGCCACGGCGGCCAGCTCGTCCGCCGGGTACGTCACCAGGGGCACGCCCAGCCGCTCCGCGGCGGCCACGATGCCGGGCTCCTCCGACTTGGCGTCCACGGTGGCGAGTTCGGCCACCGACCGCACCGAGAGCCCCGCCTCGCGCAACGCCACCTCGATCAGCCCGAGCACCTCCTCGACAGGTGCACCCCTGGACGCGCCGACCCCGACCACCAGGGACGGCGGACGCAACAGCACCTCGTCCGGGCCCGGTTGTACGGCACGGTCGGTCAACCGCACCGTGTAAGCGCCCTGGTCGGCAAAGGGCACCGGCGGCAGCGGCCAGGCCAACTCGGCCTCCAGCGCCACCGGTTCACCGTCCAGCAGCGCCCGTGACACCGCCGCGACCGCGCCCTCCGCCGGCAGGCCCAGGGTGTCCAGTCCGGCCAGGCCCACCGCGTCCGTCGCCGTCGTCACCACGGGCTCCGCCCCGAGCAACCCGGCCACCTCGTACGCCAGTTCATTGGCGCCGCCGCCGTGTCCGCCGATCAGGGACACCGCGAACCGGCCGCCCTCGTCCACGCACACCACGCCCGGATCGGTTGCCTTGTCCCCGAGCAGCGGGGCCAGCAGCCGGACCGTGGCACCGGTGGCCAGGAAGCACACCAGCCGGTCGCACTCCGCGAACGCCGCCCGTACGGCCTCCCCGGCCGGGCCCTCGTACACCCGCGTACGGTCCGGCCAGGCCGCGGCCAGCCGGTCGCGGGCCGCCGCCCCCGCCGCGGTGGCGGAAATCAGGCCGATCACTGGACTCCTCCTTCACTCCGTGCCGGGAGGCGGTCGCCCCACAGCAGGAAAACGGGGTTGCCGGCCGCCAGCCGGGTCACATCACCCGGCAGCGGCGCCAGCCGCGAGGACTGCAACAGCACCCCGTCACAGCTCAGCCCGGCCCGCGTCAGCGCCTCGCGCACCGGGCCGACCCGGTCCAGCGCGGCCACGGCCACCACGACCGTCCGCCGCGCCCGCTCCGCGCAGACGCCGACCACGGCGGGCAGGTCACGCCCGCCACCGCCCACGAACACCGCGTCCGGCTCGTCGAGACCGGCCAGCGCCTCTGGGGCGGTGCCGTGCACCACGCTCACGTCGACACCGTGGGCGCGGGCGTTGGCCCGTACCCGCCCGGCGCCGTCCTCGGTCTTCTCCACGGCGGTCACGGCCGCGCCGAGCCGCGCGCACTCCACGGCCACCGAGCCCGACCCCGCGCCCACGTCCCACACCAGGTCGCCCAGGCGCGGCCCGAGCCGGGCGAGCGCCAGCGCCCGCACCTCGAACTTGGTGATCATCGAGTCCCGGTGCGCGAACTCGCCCTCGGCGAGCGCCCATCGCGCGGGCCCGGCACCCGCACCGGCGACCGTGCGCGGACCGTCCCCGTCCCGTGTCTCGTCCAGGCACAGCACCACGCTCACCGCCGGACCCCAGTCCCGCGCGGCGGCCTCGGCGGGCGTCACCCGCTCCACCCGCTCCCGCTCCGGATCACCGAGCGCGCTCACCACGACCAGCGCCCGGCCCGTACCGTCCAGCCGGGCACCCAGCTCGGCCGGACCCGAGCCCGGCCCGGTCAGCACGGCCACCTTCGGGCGCGCCCGGCACACGTTCACCGCCGTACGCAGGTCCCGTCCGTGCGCGCTCACCACCACCGCGTCGTCCCAGGTCAGCCCCAGCCGGGCGAAGGCACCCGCCACCGAGGACACGCCCGGCCGTACATCGAGCCGCCCCGCGCCGAAGCGTTCCGCCAGCACCCGCACGATGCCGAAGAACCCCGGATCACCCGAGGCCAGCACCACCACGGGCCGCTGTTCGGCCACGTACTTCCCGATCGCGTCCAGGGCGGGCCCCAGCGGGCCGAGCACCATGCGTGCCGCGCCCTCGGGCACCGGCGCCGCGTCCAGATGGCGCTGCCCGCCGACCACCAGCTCCGCCCCGGTGAGCGCGTCCGGCGGGAGCGGGGCGCCCGTTCCCGCGCCGACGACCGTGATCAACTGCTCGCCCCCCGCTCCCGCAGCGCCCGCCGCGCCTCCGGGTCGGCCTTGCGGAAGCCGTGGAAGTGGCCGGGGTGGTACAGGTGCGAGCGGGTGCCGTGCGCGTCCAGCGCGGCGCCGACCAGGAACAGGGTGTGCTTCCACAGCCGGTGCTCCTTGACCGTCTCCTCCAGCGTGCCGATCGTGCACCGCACGACCAGCTCCTCCGGCCAGGTCACCTGATGGGCGACCACGACCGGGGTGGACGTCGGGTAGCCGCCCTCCAGCAGCTCCCGCACCAACTGGCCGCTGCGTGCCGCCGACAGGAACACCGCCATCGTGGTGCCGTGCCGGGCGAACTCGCGCACCTCCTCACCGGGCGGCATCGGCGTCTTGCCGCCGCCGAGCCGGGTCAGGATCACCGACTGGGCCACCTCCGGAATGGTCAGCTCGCGCCCCGCCAGCGCGGCCACCGCCGAGAACGAGGACACGCCCGGCACGATCTCCGTGGCGATCCCGGCCTCCGCGCAGCGGTCCATCTGCTCCTGCGTGCCGCCCCACAGCGAGGGGTCGCCGGAGTGCACCCGCGCGACCTTCAGACCCTCCGCGTGGGCACGCCGGTACACGGCCACCACGTCCTCCAGGGAGAGGGTCGCCGAGTCGAGGATCTCCGCGTCCGCGCGGGCGTGCTCCAGCACCTCGGCGCGGACCAGGCTGGCCGCCCAGATCACCACGTCCGCCTCCGCGATCGCGCGGGCCGCGCGGAACGTCAGCAGGTCGGCGGCACCGGGCCCGGCACCGACGAACGTCACCTTGCCGGCGGGGGCATCGGCCATGGGAAGGGTCCTCTCCTACGGGAAGCCCGGACACCTGGTCGTGGTCCGGGAGGGGGCTGTGGAACTGGGGTGAATGTCAGGGTCTGGTGAGGTTTGCGAGCCGCAGGATGTGCGCACAGGGCCCCGCATCGGATAGCAAGGGCCTATGGCGGTCCTTGTCGCGCTCGGCGCGTTCCTGATGACGCTGGCCGGCGGCTGGACGGCGCAGCGCGTGACCGACCGTCGCCACCTGGTCCTGGGTCTGGCCGGCGGCCTCATGCTGGGCGTGGTCGGCCTCGACCTGCTTCCCGAGGCGCTGGAGGCGGCCGGTCACAGAGTGTTCGGCGTACCCGCGGCGCTCGTGCTGTTCGTGGCCGGATTCCTGCTGGCCCATCTGGTGGAACGTCTCCTCGCCGGCCGCCAGGCCGCGCACGGCGCCGGCGAGCACACGCACCGGGCGCCGGAGGTCGGCCTCACGGCGGCCGCCGCGATGGTCGGGCACAGCTTCATGGACGGCGTCGCCATCGGCGCCGCTTTCCAGATCGGCGAGGGCATGGGCCTGTCCGTCGCCCTCGCCGTGATCGCGCACGACTTCGCCGACGGCTTCAACACCTTCACCATCACCAGCCTGTACGGCAACGCCCGCCGACGGGCCGTCGCCATGCTGGTCGCCGACGCCTGCGCGCCGGTGCTGGGCGCGCTGTCCACCACGCTCGTGCACATCCCGGAAAAGCTGCTCGGCGGCTACCTCGGCCTCTTCGGCGGCGCGCTGCTCTATCTCGCCGCCGCCGAGATCCTCCCCGAGGCCCACCACGAACACCCCGCCCGCTCCACCGTGCTGTGCACCGTCGCGGGCGCCGCCTTCATCTGGCTGGTGGTCGGCTTCTCCGGCGGCTGACCCCCTCACAGCTTCCCGCCCCGGCCGCCCTCGCGCCGGGGCGGCGCTATGAGCGTCGACAGGTACGGCAGCGCGTCGCCGTCCAGCTCGGCGGCGGGCCGTACGGACTCCTCCGGCAGGCCCAGCGCCGAGCCCCACACCGCGTCCTCCAGCCGGCCGGACTCCCGCAGCGCCCGGGCCACCTCGGCCGCGTGCCGCCCGAACTTGTACGCCACCACGGTCCCCGGACCGGCCAGCGCCTCCTTCAGCGCCGCAGCGCCCCCCGTCACCGGGACCAGCGTCAGCGGCTCGGTGCCCTCGGTCAGGACCGCGCCCGACCTGGCCGCGAGGTCCTGCATCGCGGTGATGCCGGGGACCGTCTCGACGACCAGCGCGGGCACGAGCGCGGTGAGCGTCTGCGCGAGGTAGGTGAAGGTCGAGTACACGTTGGGGTCCCCGATGGTCGCGAACGCCACGTACGCGTGCTCCCGCAGCAGCTCCGCGACCCGCGCGCCCGCCGCGTCCCACGCGGCCTCCCGGCGCGCGTGGTCCGTCCGCTCGTTCAGCGCGAACACCACCCGGACGATCTTCTCCCCGGACACGTGGTGCAGCACCGTCGCCTCCGCCCGGCCCCGCTCCATGGTGTCCATCACCGGTACGACCACCACATCGGCGGCCCGCAACGCGTTGACCCCCTTCACCGTCACCAGCTCCGGGTCCCCGGGACCCACTCCGACCCCGACCAGCCTGCTGCTCATGAAGTCCGGCACCTCTCCGTGAATCTCCGGGCCACTCCGGGCTCTGACGCCCAGTGCGTATGCAGATAACTCGCGTGCACGCCCTGCTGCACGAACCCCTCCACCCGCCGACGGGGCGCGACAACGCCCCACGCGGGCGCCTCGCCGGCCCCCGGCTCGATCACGGTCCGGTGGAACTCGTGCCCCCGCATCCGAGTCCCGGCCACCGCCAGCACGCTGTCCCCCACGGCCACGGCGTCCCGGTACCCGAGCGTCAACCGCTCGCCCATCCGCGCGGCCGCATCGAGCACGCCGCACATGGGGACCCCGTCGAGCTCCCGGCACAGGTAGAGCAGTCCGGCACACTCAGCGGCAACGGGTGCCCCGGAAAGGGCGAGCGCGGCGATCTCCTTGCGCAGCGACTCGTTGGCCCCGAGCTCACTGGCGTAGACCTCGGGGAACCCTCCACCGATGACGAGCCCCCGAGTCCCCTCGGGCAGTCGCTCGTCCCGCAGCGGGTCGAAGGTGACGGCCTCAGCCCCGGCAGCGTCGAGCAACTCGGCGTGCTCGGCATAGGAGAAGGTGAACGCGGGCCCACCAGCGACGGCCACCACGGGTCGTGGACGTACGGCGTCGCTGTCGTCGCTCCGGGGCGGCTGGTCGTGGATGGGCGGAGAAAGGGCCTCAGCCGGAGACCACCCCGCACCCGGCAACGCTCCCGCACTACGCGCCAGCGCCATCAGCGCGTCCAGGTCGCACCCGGCGGACACCTGCGCCGCCATCGCCGCGACCGCGGACACCGCGGCAGCACCCCGCTCGGCGACGGGCACCAGACCCAGATGCCGGGACGGCGTCTCCACCTGCGAGGCCCGCCGCAGCGCGCCCAGCACAGGCACCCCCGCCTCCTCCAGAGCCTCCCGCAGCAGCGCCTCGTGCCGCGAGGACCCCACCTTGTTGAGGATGACGCCCCCGATCCGCACCCCGGTGTCCCAGGAAGCGAACCCATGCACCAGCGCGGCCACCGAGCGCGACTGCGACGACGCGTCGACAACCAGCACCACCGGCGCCCGCAGCAACTTGGAGACCTGCGCGGTGGACGCCAGCTCCCCCTGCCCCGCAGCCCCGTCGTACAGCCCCATCACGCCCTCGACGACCGCGAGATCGCACCCCCGGGCCCCATGGCCGAACAGCGGGGCGACCAGCTCCGGCCCACACAGATACGCGTCGAGATTCCGCCCCACCCGCCCGGTGGCGAGCGCGTGATAGCCGGGGTCGATGTAGTCCGGCCCCACCTTGTGCGGGGACACCGCGAGTCCCCGCGCGGCGAACGCGGCCATCAGCCCCGTGGCGACGGTCGTCTTCCCGCACCCCGACGAGGGCGCGGCGATGACCAGCCGAGGAACGGACATCACCACTCGATGCCCCTCTGCCCCTTCTGCCCGGCGTCCATGGGGTGCTTCACCTTGGACATGTCGGTCACCAGATCCGCGAACTCCACCAGGGCGGCGGGCGCGTTGCGCCCGGTGATCACCACGTGCTGATTCCCCGGCCGGGCCCGCAGCACCGAGACGACCTCCTCGGTGTCCACCCACCCCCAGTGCATCGGGTACGCGAACTCGTCCAGCACGTACAGCCGGTACGTCTCGGCGGCCAGGTCCCGCTTGACCTGCGCCCATCCCTCCCGGGCCTTCTCCTCGTTGTCGAGCTGGGCGTCCCGCTGCACCCAGGACCACCCCTCGCCCATCTTGTGCCAGTCGACGGTCCCGCCCTCGCCGGAGGCACCGAGCACGCGCAGCGCGTTCTCCTCGCCGACCTTCCACTTCGCCGACTTGACGAACTGGAACACCCCGATCGGCCACCCCTGGTTCCAGGCCCGCAGCGCCAGCCCGAACGCGGCCGTCGACTTGCCCTTCCCGATCCCCGTGTGCACGACCACCAGCGGGCGGTTGCGCCGCTGCCGCGTCGTCAACCCGTCGTCCGGCACCACACTCGGCTGCCCCTGCGGCACTACGCGGCCCTCCTCGAAGTCGTCCCCCGTACATCCCTGACCAGCCCGGCGATGGCGTCCGCCCGCAGCTCCTCCAGCGTCACCGCCGTACCCCCCAGCTCCTCCGCGAGCCGCCCGGCGAGCCCCAGCCGCACCGGCCCCGACTCGCAGTCCACGACCACCGAGGCCACCGACTCCGCGCCCAGCAGCCGCGCCGCGCGCCCCGCCAGCGCCACCGGCTCCGGACCACCGGTCGCCCGGCCGTCCGTCACCACCACCAGCAGCGCCCGCCGCGAGGGGTCCCGCAGCCGCTCCACCCGCAGCACGTCGTGCGCCTTCAGCAGCCCCGCGGCCAGTGGCGTACGGCCGCCCGTCGGCAGCGACTCCAGCCGGGCCGCCGCCGCGTCCACCGACGAGGTCGGGGGCAGCGCCACCTCGGCGGCCGTGCCCCGGAAGGTCACCAGACCGACCTTGTCCCGCCGCTGGTAGGCGTCCAGCAGCAGCGACAGCACGGCACCCTTCACCGCGCTCATCCGCTGCCGCGCCGCCATCGAACCGGAGGCGTCCACCACGAACAGCACGAGGTTCCCCTCGCGCCCCTCCCGCGCCGCCTGCCGCAGATCGTCCCGGCGCAG
>NZ_WWKH01000990.1:0-5478 GCF_009865595.1 Streptomyces sp. SID1328
CCCTGCCGCGCGGCACGCATCCGCAGGCGGCGATGCACGAGGCGATCGTGGCCGCCGCGAAGGCCGTGGACGCGCTCGCCGAGGCGCCCGACGGGGCCCGCGAGCACGCCCCGCACCAGAACGCCCCGGCCTGCACGATCGTCGCCTCGGTGGTCGCCTCCGGCCTGCTGGTGGTCGGCTGGGTCGGCGACAGCCGCGCCTACTGGGTGCCGGACGACCGCTCCGCGCCCCCGGCCCGGCTGACCGAGGACGACTCCTGGGCGGCCCAGATGGTGGCGGCCGGCCTGATGAACGAGGCGGAGGCGTACGCCGACGAGCGGGCCCACGCCATCACCGGCTGGCTCGGCGCCGACGCCTATGAACTGGAGCCGCACACCGCGTCGTTCAAGCCCGACCGGTCCGGTGTGGTGCTGGTCTGCACCGACGGCCTGTGGAACTACGCCGAGGCGCCCGAGGAGATGGCCGAGGTGCTGCCCCCGGACGCGGCCGCCCGCCCGCTGCACGCGGCGCGGGTGCTGGTGGGGCACGCGCTGGACGCCGGGGGCCACGACAACGTAACAGTGGCCGTCGTGCCGTTCCCCACGCCGCCGCAGGGGGCAGGATCGGCCTGAGGCCGTCGCCGCGCGGGTGACCGCGCGTGGTGCGGGGGCCTCGGGTACGGGGAAGCACAGGCAAGCACGGACAGGCACGGGGAAGGACGGGCGGACACGGAGGGGACCGGTCCGCCCGAACGCACCGCCTCGCGGGGAGTGGGGCGTGTCCGAGGGGGATGTGAACCAGCATGGCCAAATTCGCCAAGCCGGGCGGGCCGCAGTTCTCGGTGGACGTCTACCAGAACGAGTATCTGCCGGAGGGCGGCCGCGAGGTCAACGCCATCGTGACCGTGACGGCCAAGGGCGGCACCGCGCCCGCCGGGCCGGGCGCCTCGGCCGCCGTGGTGCTGATGGTGGACTGCTCGGGCTCGATGGACTACCCGCCCACCAAGATGCGCAACGCCCGCGACGCCACCGCCGCCGCCGTCGACACCCTGCGCGACGGGGTGCACTTCGGGATCGTCGACGGTACGCACGTGGCCCGCGAGGTCTATCCGGGCGGCGGCCGGCTCGCGGTGGCCGACCCGACCACCCGCGCCCAGGCCAAGCAGGCGCTGCGCAGGCTCGGCGCGGGCGGCGGCACCGCGATCGGCACCTGGCTGCGGCTGGCCGACCGGCTGCTGGCGGGGGCGGACGTGTCGATCCGGCACGGCATCCTGCTGACCGACGGCCGCAACGAGCACGAGTCGGCGGCGGAGCTGAAGGACACCCTGGACGCGTGCGCCGGGCGGTTCACCTGTGACGCGCGGGGCGTGGGCACCGACTGGGAAGTGAAAGAAGTCACAGGCATCGCCTCGGCGTTGCTCGGCACCGCCGACATCGTCGCCGATCCGGCCCGGCTCACCGAGGACTTCACCCGCATCATGGAGTCGACGATGGGCAAGGAGGTCGCCGACGTCGCCCTGCGGGTGTGGACGCCGGTCGGCACCCGCATCAAGTTCGTCAAGCAAGTGGCGCCCGCCGTCGAGGAGTTGACCGACCGGCGCACCGAGGCGGGCCCGCGCGCCGGGGACTACCCCACCGGCTCCTGGGGCGACGAGTCCCGCGACTACCACCTCTGCGTGGAGGTCCCGGCGGCCGGGCTGGGCCAGGAGATGCTCGCCGCCCGCGTCCTGCTGGTGGTGGCCCAACCGGACGGATCGGTACAGAACCTCGGCGCCCAGGGACTCGTACGGGCCGTGTGGACCGACGACATGGCGGCCTCGACCTCGCTGAACGCCCAAGTCGCCCACTACACCGGCCAGGCCGAACTGGCGCAGGTCATCAGGGAAGGGCTGGACCTCCGCAAAGCGGGCGATATGGATGGAGCAACGGCCAAACTGGGACGCGCCGTTCAGCTGGCGGGGGTGTCGGGGAACGCGGATACTGCGAAACTGCTTGCGAAGGTGGTGGACGTGGTCGACGCCCCGACCGGTACTGTGCGGTTGAAGGCGAAGGTCGCGGAGGCCGACGAGATGACCCTCGAGACCCGGTCCACGAAGACTGTTCGCGTCAAGAAGTGACCCTGGCGACAGGGACCCTGCAGACACCGATACCTCAGCAGAAGGGGTACCACCGACATGCCGACCTGCCCGAACGGACACCAGTCGGGTTCCGACGACTGGTGCGAGGTCTGCGGTCACCGCATGGCCGGTGCCGTGCCTCCGCCCCCGCCCCCGTCCGGCGGCGGCTACGGGTTCCCGCCGCCGCGGGGCGAGGGACGCCCCTCCCCCGGCGCGCAGGCCGAGCTGTGCCCGCAGTGCCGTACGCCCCGCGAGGGCGGCGCGCCCTTCTGCGAGGAGTGCCGGTGGAACTTCCTGACCAACACCGCCACCTCGTACACCCCGGCGGCCCCGCCCCGGCAGCAGCAGCCCCGCTACCAGTCGCCGAGCCGGCCCTTCGGCGGCGGTGACGGGTACGAGTACCAGGGCTCCCGGCCCTCGCAGGTGAACCGGCCGGCCGAGCCGATACCCCCGTTCGACTCCGAGCCCTCGGGGCCGACGCCGTTCGGCGACGAGCGCCGCCCGGCGTCCCCGCCGCCCACCTCGGGCGGGCAGTCCCCGTTCGGGGAGCGCCGGCCGGGACCTCCGCCGGGGTTCGGTGGTGGGCCCGGGCAGGGCCCTGGCCGGCAGGGTGGTCCTGGTCCGCAGGGTGGTCCCGGGCAGCAGGGGCCCGGTCCGCAGGGCCGGCCCGGTCAGCAGGGTCCGGGCGGGCCCGGCGGCCCCGGTGGCGGGCAGGGTTACGGCGGTCCGGGGGGTCCCGGCCGTCCTGGTGGCCCCGGTACGCAGGGCGGCCCCGGTGGTCCCGGCGGCCCTTCCGGCCAGGGTGGCCCCTCCGGTCCCCCGCCGTTCGGGCGTGAGCCCTCCGCCTTCGGCACCGCTCCTTCCCGGCAGGCTCCCCCGCCGTCCGCGCCGTCCGGTTTCCCGCAGGAGACCGGCCGTGCCCCGGCCGGTGGCCCGTCCTTCGCGGACGACGACTGGGTGATCCCCCCGCCGCCCTCGAACAACGGCCCCGCAGGCGGCCCCGGTGGCGGCTACGGCTACCCGCAGCAGTCCGGCCCCGGCCAGTCGCAGGGCTACCCCCAGGCCCCGCAGGCCCCGCAGGGACCCGCGACCTGGACCGCGACCATCGGCCCGGACCGCGAGTACTTCATGGCGATGATGCAGCGCTCCGGCCCCGAGGCCGCGGGGCTAAACCTGCCCGCCTACTCGCCCGAGCAGCAGCGCACGCTCACCGGCAACCAGGTCACCATCGGCCGCCGCCGGCACTCCACCGGCGACACCCCGGACATCGACCTGTCGGTGCCGCCGGAGGACCCCGGTGTCTCGCACCAGCACGCGGTTCTGGTGCAGCAGCCGGACGGCGGCTGGGCGGTCGTCGACCAGAACTCGACGAACGGCACCACGGTCAACGGCTCCGACGAGCCGATCCAGCCGTTCGTGCCGGTACCGCTCCAGGACGGCGACCGGGTGCACGTGGGCGCCTGGACGACGATCACCGTCCACCGCGGCTGACCCAGGGTGTTCACGGCAGCGGCCAGGCGTGGCCCTCCGGGTCGTCCAGCCAGGCCCAGGCGCGCCGGCCGCTGACCGTGACGCCGTACCGTTCGCGGTCCGGCATGCCCGCCCTCTCCCACAGCGCGTACGCCCGTGTGGGCTCCAGCGCGCCCCGGACCAGGCCCAGCAGGAAGCGGAACGACTCCTGGTCCCGCGCCCGCCCCGGCAGCCCGTGGGTGGGCATCGGCTCGGCGGGCGCGCGGCTGTCCCCGCGCAGCGGTACGAAGTAGGCACCGGTGCGCAGGAAGCGGCCCTCGGCGCGGCCGGAGTCGTCGACGTCCAGCGCGAGCAGCCCGTTGTTCAGCGGGGCGATGATCCGGGCGCCGGGCGTGCACTGGGCGATCCAGGCGCGCGGCACCGTGGGCAGCATGCAGGTGGCGATGATCCGGTCGTAGGGAGCGCGCGCGGGCACGCCGTACGCCCCGTCGCCGGTGACCACCACCGGGTCGTACCCGGCCCGGGCGAGGTGCCGGCGGGCGGGCTCGGTGATCTCCGGTTCCATGTCGACCGTGGTGACCAGGGAGTCGTCGCCGAGCCGGTGGGCGAGCAGGGCGGCGTTGTAGCCGGTGCCGGTGCCGACCTCCAGCACCCGGTCGCCGTCCCGGACACCCAGCGCGACCAGCATCCGCGCCATCAGCGAGGGCTGGCTGCTGGAGGAGATCAGTTCGCCGCCGTGCAGCCGGGTGGCCAGCGGGGCGTCCGCGTAGGCGCCGCGCGCCCAGCGCTCCCGCCCGGCCGGATCGGGGTCGTCGGCCGCGTACCGCTCGTACCCGCCGAGGACGCCGACGTAGTAGTACGGCACGAACAGGTGCCGGGGCACCTCGGCGAAGGTCTCCCGCCACACCGGGTCCGCCCGCCAGGCGCCGTCGTGGTCGATCTGCCGGATCAGCGCGGCCCGCGCCTCGGCGGCCACCCGGGTCAGCTCGGAATCGTAGGCGCCCATACGTCCACAGTAGGCACGATCCGGGGCGGGAGCGGCGGACGGTGGCCGGTCCTAGGGCTTGAGTCCTGGGCCTCGCGGTCTGAGACCATGGACGGGTGAACGAGATCCGACGTGGCACGCTTCAGGAGCAGACCTTCTACGAGCAGGTCGGCGGGGAGGAGACCTTCCGCCGGCTGGTCCACCGTTTCTACCAGGGCGTCGCCGAGGACCCGCTGCTGAAGCCCATGTACCCGGAGGAGGACCTCGGCCCGGCCGAGGAGCGGCTCACCCTGTTCCTGATCCAGTACTGGGGCGGACCCACCACCTACAGCCAGGAGCGCGGCCACCCCCGGCTGCGGATGCGGCACGCCCCGTTCGCCGTGGACCGGGCCGCGCACGACGCCTGGCTGAAGCACATGCGGGACGCGGTGGACGAACTGGAGCTGTCCGAGGAGCACGAGCGGACGCTGTGGAACTACCTGACGTACGCGGCGGCGTCGATGGTGAACACGACGGAGTGAGCCGGTTTTCGCGAACGGGACCGTGAGAGCGGGTCGTGGCGCACGATGCCTTGGGAACGAGGCCCTGTGAGCGGGGTTTTCAGCGCACCGTGACGCCGAGCGCGCCCAGCCCCGCGCGCCGTACGGCGATCGACCCGTAGGGGGTGCGCAGCCGGAGCCACGCCCCGGAGGAGAACAGGCCCGTCTCCTCGGCGCTGTCCGGCTCGGGGGGCCGCAGGAAGCCCAGCGAGTGCGCGGCGTGCACGGCCCGCACCGGGAGCCGGGTGGCACCGACCTCGCGCGACCAGATCTCCCGCCCGATGCGGTCCAGCTCGGCGCGGGTGCGCTGCTCCGGGGCCAACTCCTCGGTACGGGAGCGGAATTCGGCCACCGACCGGGCCACGGTCCGATGCAGCACGGCCGGTCCG
>NZ_WWKH01000991.1:0-5389 GCF_009865595.1 Streptomyces sp. SID1328
GCGCGCGGGCTCCGGCCGCTGCGGGGAGGCTGACCGCGCAGGGGGCCTGGCCGCCGGTGGCGAGGACGATCGGCGCGTCCGGACGGCTGGTCCACCACCAGCGCACCATGCGGGCGTCCGTGGTGGCCGCCAGCAGATCGGGGTCACCGGGATGGGCGCCGGGCACCGTGCAGGCGGGGTCGGGGCAGGAGCAGCCGGCCGGACCCTGCGGATCGGGGGCGGTGCCCGGCAGTACCGGCCACCGCCACGTCGCCGCGAAGGTCGTGGCCGCGTCGATCAGCGCCGGGCCGTCGTCGCCCCGCCGGGGCGGAAGGCCGCTTCGGCTTCCGAGGATCTCGCGCATGAGCGCTCGTTCCTTTCCGTTGCACCGCTGGCAACACCGTGGACATCACAACATGTGTGGATCACTTCACTGTGCGTACCTGTTGGCGCATCACGCCCCCGCGTACGGCGGGGGAACCCCCAGGGATGGAACAACGGCCGCGTCCGACGTGCGGTTCTTCAGACGTGCGGTTCTTCTGGAGCACGGACACGGCACGGGGGTGGCGAAGTCTGGCGTTTTGCCGTCGCGCGTGTTTCTCTCCGCCTCCGCCACGGGAGGATGGGGCTCGGTCGTCGGTGGTTATGACGTCCGGGTCCTTCGCCAGGTTCCGGGCGGCCTGTGGCCACCCCTGGACTTCTCTCGAGTACGTACCCCGCACGACCGTGGTGACGCTCCGTCGAGCAGGGCCAGTCGACCGCAATGACGTTCCACCCGAGGCAGTTTCCAGCCAACTTGCCAGTAGGGCAAGGGGTTCCGGGAGATCCCTCCCGCACCCCACCAACACCAGGAATCCCCGCAGGACAATGCTGGACATCCCCTCACGAGTGCGTGTACATGTGGAGACACTGCTGGCGGCGCAGAATCACATGGGGGTTTGCGATGCTTTTCAGCAAGACGCACCGGTCCGAGAGCCGGACGCCATGAACGCCCCGCACCCTCCGAAAGTGGCCGGAATCGATCCCACGGTTCCCACTCCCGCCCACACTGTCGCGCCCGCACCCCCCGCCCCGGAAGCCGGTCCCGCACCGGACGCCCCAGGAGGCACCCCGCCTCCCGTCGCTGCCGCGGAAGCCCCCGGCAGCCTGCTCCAGGACCGGCTGGCCGGCTGGGTCTCCGACCTCACCACCCTCCACGAGCTGACCGAACGGATGTGCCGAACATCCGCCCTGCCAGCCGCACTTGAGGAACTGCTGCGCGCCGGTGCCGCCCTCGTGGGCGCCCGGCGCGGTCTCGTCGTACTGGAACCCGGCGACGGACTCGGCCCCCGCGGCACCGTCGGCCTCGGCCTGGGCCGGGCCGATCTCGGCCACATCGAGACCGTCCCGCGCGAGGCGCTGCTGACCGGGACCGCCGACCTCCTGGCCGAGCCCGGCCTCGACCCCCGCCACCGCGAGGTCGCCGCCCGCCTCGGTTACGCCGCCAGCCACGCCCTGCCGCTGGCCACCGACAGCACCCGTATCGGCGCCGCCGTCTGGCTCTACGACGAACCGGCAGCCCCCGACGAACACCACAGACATCTCATCGCGCTCTACCTCCGCCAGACCACCGAGCACCTCGCCCTGCTGCTGGAGGTGGAGCGCGCCCGGCTGAACACCGCCACCCTCACCGAGGAACTGCTCCCCTCCCGGCTCCCCCGCGTCCCGGGTGTCCAGCTCGCCGTCCGGCACCGCACCGGCCCGCGCGGCGGCGGCGACTGGTACGACGCGCTGCCGCTGCCCGACACCACCCTCGGCCTCTCCGTCGGCTCCGTCCCCGGCGGCGGGCCGGGCGCCGTCGCCGCGATGGGCCGGCTCCGCGCCTCCCTGCGGGCCTACGCCGTGATGGAGGGCGAGGACCCGGTCGCCGTCCTCTCCGACCTGGAGCTGCTGCTCCGGCTGACCGAACCCGCCCGTTCGGCCACCGCCCTGTTCGCCTACTGCGAGCCCGCCGCGCGCCGGGTCACCCTGGCCGGTGCCGGGCACAGCCCGCCGCTGCTGATCGGAGAGCGCCGCACCGAGTACGTCGAGACCTCCCTGTCCGCCCCGCTCGGCATGCTCGCCTGCTGGGAGGCGCCCAGCGTGGAGTTCGGCGTCCAGTCCGGAGAGACGGTTCTCCTCTACACCGACGGGCTGCTCCGCCGTACCGGCGAGGCCATGGACCGGGCCTTCGCCCGGCTGCACGCGGCGGCGGCCCGCGTGCCGCGTGCCCTGCGCGCCGACCCCGGCGCCGTCGCCGATCACGTCCTCGCCACCCTGCTGCCGGAGGAGGACACCGCCGCCGGCGACGAGGACGTGGTGCTCCTGGCGGCCCGCTTCGACTGAGCGGAGGCAGGCACGACCGGTCCGGTTTCGGTACGAACGTACGATGATGGAGGCACCCCTGCTCGGGCGTGGACGCGAGCGCCGCGTGCCCCCTGGGGGAGACCACACGCCGTACCGAGGAGGATCAGTGTCCGACGAGCTCAACCCGGCCGTTACCGACGAGGCCACCGAGGCCGAGGAGCCCATCAAGCAGCGCAAGAACGGTCTCTACCCCGGTGTCTCCGACGAGCTGGCGGAGAACATGCGCTCCGGCTGGGCCGACACCGAGCTGCGTGACCTGGAGCCGATCGCGCAGGCCGCCGACACCGCGCGCCGCCGCGCCGCGCTGTCCGCCCGCTTCCCCGGCGAGCGTCTGGTGATCCCCGCGGGCAACCTGAAGACCCGCTCGAACGACACCGAGTACGCCTTCCGCGCCGCCACCGAGTACGCCTACCTCACCGGCAACCAGACCGAGGACGGCGTCCTGGTCCTGGAGCCCACCGCCGACGGCCACCACGCCACCATCTATATGCTGCCCCGCTCCGACCGCGAGAACGGCGAGTTCTGGCTCTCCGGCCAGGGCGAGCTGTGGGTCGGCCGCCGCCACTCGCTGACCGAGTCCGAGGCGCTGTACGGCATCCCGGCCGCCGACGTGCGCGAGCTGGCCGACACGCTGCGCGAGGCCACCGGCCCGGTGCGCGTGGTGCGCGGTCACGACGCCGCGATCGAGGCGGCCCTGACCGACAAGGTCACCGCCGAGCGCGACGAGGAGCTGCGCGTCTTCCTCTCCGAGGCCCGCCTGGTCAAGGACGAGTTCGAGATCGGCGAGCTGCAGAAGGCCGTCGACTCCACCGTGCGCGGCTTCGAGGACGTGGTGAAGGTCCTCGACAAGGCCGAGGCCACCTCGGAGCGCTACATCGAGGGCACCTTCTTCCTCCGCGCGCGCGTGGAGGGCAACGACATCGGCTACGGCTCGATCTGCGCCTCCGGCGCGCACGCCTGCACCCTGCACTGGGTGCGCAACGACGGCCCGGTCCGCTCCGGCGACCTGCTGCTGCTCGACGCCGGCGTGGAGACCCACACCCTCTACACCGCCGACGTCACCCGCACCCTCCCGGTCGACGGCACCTACACCGACCTCCAGCGCAAGATCTACGACGCGGTGTACGAGGCCCAGGAGGCCGGCATCGCGGCGGTGAAGCCCGGCGCCAAGTTCCGCGACTTCCACGACGCCTCCCAGCGCGTGCTCACCGAGAAGCTGGTCGAGTGGGGCCTGGTCGAGGGCCCGGTCGAGCGCGTCCTGGAGCTGGGCCTGCAGCGCCGCTGGACCCTGCACGGCACCGGTCACATGCTCGGCATGGACGTCCACGACTGCGCGGTCGCCCGCACCGAGGCGTACGTCGACGGCACGCTGGAGCCCGGCATGGTCCTCACCGTCGAGCCCGGCCTGTACTTCCAGGCCGACGACCTGACGGTGCCGGAGGAGTACCGGGGCATCGGCGTGCGGATCGAGGACGACATCCTCGTCACCGCCGAGGGCAACCGGAACCTGTCGGCGGGGCTGCCGCGCCGCTCCGACGAGGTCGAGGCGTGGATGGCGTCGCTCAAGGGCTGAAAACCCGACGAAGGGCCGGGCATCGTGCCCGGCCCCGGTGAAGGACCCCTCACGCCGTGAGCAGCGAGGGGTCCTTCTTCCACTTCAGGATCTTGTCGAAGCTGACCACGGTGCCCGTGCGGCCCGGCCGGGCGCCGATGTGGACGTGGTCGGCCAGCTCCCGGATCAGACACAGGCCCCGGCCGTCCTCGGCGTCCACGCGGGCCATCCGGATGCCCAGGGCCGGGGCGGACGCGACACCGGGGCCCGAGTCGGCCACCTCGATGCGGCACTTCTCGCCGTCCAGATAGGCCGTCACCCGGTACGCCTCGGTGTGCTCCCCGCACGCGGTCCCGCCGTGCTCGACGGCGTTGGCGCACGCCTCGGTGAGGGCCACGGAGATGTCGTAGGAGACGTCGGGGTCGACACCGGCCGTCTCCATGGTGCCGATCAGCAGCCGCCGGGCGAGCGGGACGCTCGCGGCATCGCGGCGCAGATGGAGTGACCACCAGATGCTCATGCTCCAGCCTCCCGGCCGCGGCTCGACATACCGTTACCTATTGCCGCGCGTGAGCGCCCGTAAGCCCTCAAGTGACGTGATGCCGCCCATATGGTCGATGTGCGCCGGGACGAATCGGGGTATGAGGTACGGCCGTCGCAGCAGCGCGCGTCCCGGCCGTGGCGCGATCCGGCGGCCCTGCCTCGGGGGTGCGGCGGGCGCAGTGCGATGATGAGCCCCGCCATGAGTGCCCCTCGTCCGCGCACGGCGCGACCCGGACCCCGCGTCCGGCTGCTGCGGGCCGCGGTCTTCGCCGCGGTCTGTGTCGTGCTGGCCGCCGCCGGGCACACCACGGCCTCCTGCGCGAACGTCCCGCTGTGGACGCTGGGCGCCGGGTTCGCGGGCTCCCTGCTGGTCATGGCGCCGCTCGCCGGACGGGCCCGGTCGGTGCCCGCCATCGCGGCCCTCCTCGCCCTCGGCCAGGTCGCCCTGCACACGCTGTTCGGCCTCGGCCAGCACACCACGCAGCCCATGGCGTCCATGGGCACCGCGCACCCCGGCGCGGCCGACGACGAGATGGTCCAGCGGGCCGCGCAACTGCTGTGCGGGTCCGGCCCGGCCACCCTCACCCCCGGCCACGCCTACCGCCTGCTGCTCGACGCCCGCCTCATCGACGCCTCGGGCCGCTTCACCGGGCACGCGGCGACCGGCGGACAGGCCTCCGGCATGGCCGGCTCCCCGGCCGGCTCGGTGCCGTCGGCGCTCTCACTGCTCTCGCTGCCGATGCTTCTCGGCCACCTCCTCGCGGCGCTCGCCCTGGGCTGGCTGCTGCGCCGGGGTGACCTGGCCGTGCTGCGGCTGGTCGAGCTGTCGACGCACGGCGTCGCGGAGGGCGCGCTCGTGCGCTCCCTGCGCGCCGCGCTCGCGCTGACCCGCGCCCTGTACGCCGGGCTGCTGCCCGCGACCGGACCCGC